>SLNI01000213.1 GCA_007133115.1 Thioalkalivibrio sp.
GTGAGGATCCGCTGTTTAAGCATCGTGAACCTGCAACTGCGCCCCGGTGCAACCGAACCGACGCTGACGCCGCGCGTAGACGTCGAGTGCTGCCTGCAGCGCAGTTTCGTCGATATCCGGCCAGAGAACGTCGAGGAAACAGAGCTCGGCGTATGCGCTCTGCCATAGGAGGAAATTGCTGATGCGCTGCTCACCGCCGGTGCGGATCAGCAGATCGAGCGGTGGCAGCCCCGCCGTGCTCAGATAGCTTTCGAAGGTTTCGAAGTCGGGTTCGCCATTCCGGGCCTCGCGCACCCAACGCAGTGCCGCCTGCAGGATGTCCCAGCGGCCCCCGTACCCCAGCGCAACCACGAAGGTCATCCCTGCATTCACCCCGGTCGCGTTCTCGGCTTCCGTCATCCGCTGCCGCAGCTGCTCCGGAAAGTCCTCACGCTCGCCGATGAACCGCAGGCGCACCGCGCGTTCGATTAACTCTGGCAGCTCGGCCTCGATCGCACTGACAAACAGGTCGAACAGCGCCTCGACTTCCTCGCGCGGACGCTGCCAGTTCTCGCTGCTGAACGCGAACACGGTCAGCGCCTGCGCGCCGCGGTTCGCAAAGAATTCGACCGCCCGCCGGGTGGCTTTCAGACCTTCCCGGTGACCCTCGCTGCGCGAGAGGCCCCGGGTTTCCGCCCAGCGCCCGTTGCCATCCATGATGATGGCCACGTGCGCGGGCGACGCAGAAGATGTTGCCGTGTTCAAGGAGTGCGTTCGCGGGTCCGAGGTCACACCTCCATCAGCTCCGCTTCCTTCTCGGAAAGCATCGCGTCGATGCGGGCGACATGCTCGTCGGTCAGTTTCTGTATCCGCTCCTCGCCGCGCCGCTCGTCATCCTCGGAGATTTCCTTGTCCTTCACCTGCTGCTTCAGCGAATGGTTGGCGTCCCGCCGGATGTTGCGCACGGCCACCCGGGCATTCTCGGCCTCGGCACGAACGACCTTGACGAGATCCCGCCGCCGCTCTTCGGTGAGGACCGGCAAGGGCACCCGGATCACGGTGCCGACCGTAGCGGGATTCAGGCCCAGATCGGAGGTCATGATTGCCTTTTCCACCTTGCCGACCATGTTCCGCTCCCAGGGGGTCACGGTCAGGGTTCGGGCATCTTCGACGTTCACATTCGCCACCTGGTTGATCGGCACCTCGGAGCCGTAGTATTCGACCAGCACATGGTCGAGCAGGCTCGATTGCGCCCTCCCGGTACGGATCTTGGTGAACTCGGTATGCAGGGCCTCCAGAGAGCGGTCCATGCGGTGGCTGGCGTCGTCGTAGATGGCTTGCGTCATTGCGGATTCCTCTCGACCAGGGTGCCCACCGGCTCGCCCATGACCAGGCGCATCAGGTCACCCTTGGCAAACATGTTCATGACTCGCAGGGGCAGGTTGTTGTCCCGGCACATGACCAGGGCGGTAGTATCCATCACGCTCAGGCGGCGCTCCAGAGCTTCATCGAAGGTCAGGCGTTCGAAGCGGCGGGCATCGCTACGCTTCATCGGATCGGCATCGTAGACACCGTCCACCTTGGTCGCCTTGATCATCAACTCCGCGCCGATCTCGATGGCACGCAGGCTGGCGGCGCTGTCGGTGGTGAAAAAGGGATTTCCGGTACCGGCCGCGAATACAACGATGCGGCCCTTCTCCAGGTGCCGTACGGCACGGCGGCGGATGTAGTCCTCGCAGACCTGGTTGATCCGGATCGCCGACATGACGCGGCAGAAATGACCGTTACGCTCGATCGCGTCCTGCAGTGCCAGCGCGTTGATCACCGTCGCGAGCATACCCATGTGGTCCCCGGTCACGCGATCCATGCCACCTTCGGCAAGACCCGCCCCCCGGAAGATATTGCCACCGCCGATGACCACAGCCACCTCCACCCCGAGTCGGGAGAGATCGCAGACTTCCTGTGCCACCTGGTCCAGTACGAGGGGATCAACCCCGTAATCCTGGGACCCCATGAAGGCCTCACCGCTCAGCTTCAGAAGTATGCGCTTGTAGGCGGGCTGGCCTTCCTGATTCATGGTGCTCCTCGATGGCGGACTCGAACCGTGTGTCATCAGGAACCCCGGGGCGATCCCCGGGGTTCCACGACTGACAGTCTACCTAGGCGCCGCGCGCCTGGGCCATGACCTCTTCGGCAAAATTCTCGACTTTCTTCTCGATCCCTTCACCCACTTCATACCGCACGAAACCGGTGACGGTCGCGCCCTTCTCCTTGAGCAGCTGTTCCACGGTCTGGTCCGGGTTCTTCACGAATGGCTGGCCCACCAGAGTCACCTCGGCGAGAAACTTCCGAATACGCCCCTCGATCATCTTTTCGACGATTTCGGCGGGCTTGCCGGATTCCTGAGCCTGCGCGCGGAAGATCTCACGCTCCTTTTCGACCGTCTCGGCGGGCACCTGGTCGGCGTCGACGCAGATCGGCCGACTGGCCGCAATGTGCATGGCCACATCCTTCGCGAGGTCCACATCGCCACCGGACATGCTGACGAGAACGCCGATACGGCTGCCGTGGAGATAGGCACCCAGCACGCCGTCGGTGTGAACCCGCTCGAAGCGGCGCATCTGGATATTTTCGCCGATCCGGGTAATCAGCTCGGCGCGGCGGGCTTCCAACGTCTGTCCGGCGCGCTCGACTTCCATCAGTTGGGCCACGTCCGCAGCACCCGAGGCCAGGGCGGCCGCCGCGCACTCGGCGGAAAATGCCTGGAAGCCCGGATCCTTGGCGACGAAATCAGTCTCCGAGTTCACCTCGGCGATGACGGCCGTGGGGCCATCGCTGGCGATCTCGATCCGGCCCTCGGCGGCAATTCGCCCCGCTTTCTTGTCCGCCTTGGCCTGGCCGGATTTGCGCATGAGTTCGATGGCGGCTTCGATATCACCCTGGGTTTCGGTGAGGGCCTTCTTGCACTCCATCATGCCGGCGCTGGTGCGCTCGCGCAGTTCCTTCACTAGAGCAGCGGTAATCTGCATGCAAAACTCCTGAAAAAATTAGGGGCCACCGCGCGCTTGATCCGCGCGGCGCCCGGGATGGGGAGACTCAGGCCTGTTCGCCAGCCACGGCTTCCGAGAACTCCTCTTCCTGCACTGCGGTCGCGTTGGCGCCCTTGGCGTCAAGAATGGTGTCCGCGACGGCCGCCACGTACAGCTGGATCGCGCGCATCGCGTCATCGTTGCCCGGAATCACGTAGTCGACGCCGTCCGGACTGTTGTTGGAGTCCACGATCGCGATGACGGGAATCCCGCGCTTGCGCGCCTCCGCCACCGCGATCTTCTCGTAGCCCACGTCCACCACGAACATCGCATCGGGCATGCGCGTCATGTCCTTGATTCCGCCCAGGCTCCGTTCGAGCTTCTCCTGTTCGCGGGTCAACATGAGGCCTTCCTTCTTGTTCAGGCGCTCGAAACCGCCATCGGCATGCATCGCCTCGATATCCTTCAGGCGCTTGATGGACTGTTTCACGGTGCTGAAGTTGGTGAGCATGCCACCCAACCAGCGGTGGTTCACGTAGGGCATGTTGCAGCGGCGCGCTTCCTCACCGACGACGTCGCGCGCGGACCGCTTGGTCCCGACGAACATGATCTTGCCGCCATCGGCGGCGATCTTGCCCAGGAAATTCATCGCCTCGTTGAACAGCGGCAGGCTCTTCTCGAGGTTGATGATGTGGATCTTGTTGCGTTCACCGAAGATGTAGGGGGCCATCTTGGGATGCCAGTAGCGGGTCTGGTGGCCGAAATGAACGCCGGCCTCCAGCATCTGGCGCATGGTAACGAGTGACATGGCAATTCTCCTGTAGGGTTCTGCCTCCACGTATCCCAATCTGCAACCCGACCCGAAGAGGGTGGGCACCCAACAGACTGTGCCGATACGTGTGTGGATTTAGGGTTTTCGTTGCCCTGAGGGCGCGCGCTTTATAGCATAGTCACCCGGTTCAAACCAAACCGGCCGGCTGCCTCGGCGGCTCCGTGGCGGGGATGTGCTATGTCAGTGACCATCAAGACCCAGGACGAAATCGATCGCATGCGCGTCGCCGGCCGCTTGGCTGCCGAGGTGCTGGAGATGATCGCGCCTCATGTCGAGGCCGGTATCACCACCGATGAGCTCGACCGGATCTGCCACGATCATATCGTCAATCATCAGAAGGCGATCCCGGCTCCATTGAACTACCGGGGGTTTCCCAAGTCGATCTGCACCTCCGTGAACCACCAGGTCTGTCACGGCATTCCCGGAGACCGGCAACTGAAGAACGGGGACATCGTCAATATCGACATCACCGTGATCAAGGACGGCTTCCACGGCGACACGAGCCAGATGTTCTGCATCGGCAAGCCGGGGATCCAGGCCAAGCGCGTGGTGGATATCGCCCGCGCCTGCATGTACCTCGGCATCCAGCAGGTGCGGCCCGGCGCGACGCTGGGAGACATTGGCCACGCGATCCAGCTCTACGCCGAGTCCCACCGCTGTTCGGTGGTGCGCGAATACTGCGGGCACGGGATCGGCAAGGCTTTCCACGAGGATCCGCAGGTGCTGCACTACGGCAAACCCGGTGCGGGAATGCGTCTGGAGCCCGGCATGTGCTTCACCATCGAACCCATGATCAACGCAGGCGGCCGGCATACCCGTCTGCTCGCCGATGGCTGGACCGCGGTCACCAAGGACCACAGCCCTTCGGCGCAGTGGGAACACACCATTCTGGTCACAGAGACCGGCTACGACATCCTCACCCTGCGCACGGGCGAAACCCCTCCAAAGGCCCTGGCCGCATGAGGGCCTGGGCCACGGTCGGCCAGGACCCCACCCCCGCCCCGCCCTATACCTCTGCAGAACCCCTGGCCCAGGCCCTCGGGGAGGAAATGAGCGACCTGCGGAATCACCCGCTCGATGTCGCCCGTTTCCGTGACTTCCGCAAAGCGATCATCAGTCATCTCGAACAGGGTTTCCGTGATGGCGCGGCGATCGACAGCCTGATTCATGGCCATGCCAAGCTGATCGATGATCTGCTGGTCCAGATCTGGAGGGATCAGGGTCTGGGTGCCACGCCGGGTCTGTGCCTGATCGCGGTCGGAGGGTATGGACGCGGAGAACTGCACCCCGGCTCGGACATCGACATCCTGATCCTGGCCGAACCCGAAGCCGAGGCGACCCACAGTGGCGCGATCAGCGGGTTTCTCACTTTCCTCTGGGACATCGGGCTCGAGGTCGGCCACAGCGTACGCAGTATCGAAGACTGCCTGCGGGAAGCTCGCGGCGACATCACCATTGCCACCACCCTCTTCGAGGCGCGCCGGCTATCCGGTGGGCGTGACCTCTTCCAGTATTTCCGCGAAGCACTGCAGCCCGAACAGCTCTGGGATTCGCGCGCGTTCTACAGCGCCAAGCTCGCCGAGCAGAACGCCCGGCACCTCCGGTTCGGTGAGACGGCCTACCGCCTGGAGCCGAACGTGAAGGAGGGTCCGGGAGGGCTACGCGACATCCAGATGATCGGATGGGTCAGCAAGCGCCACTTCGATGCTGAACGCCTGGAACAACTGGTGGAACACGGCTTCCTGCGCGAGGTGGAACTTCGGGATCTGATCGAGGGCCAGCGCTTTCTCTGGAAGGTCCGCTTCGCGCTGCACATGTTGGCGGGACGCCGCGAGGATCGTCTGCTGTTCGACCTGCAGCGCGCGCTGGCGAGCACCTTCGGCTTCGTGGACCATCACGAGAACCTGGGTGTCGAGCAGTTCATGCAGCGATACTTCCGGACCATCTGCGAGCTGCAACGCCTCAATGAACTGCTGCTGCAGCACTTCAACGAGGCGCTTCTGGAAAACCCCGGATCGATGCGCGAGGCGCGGCGCATCCACCAGCGCTTCCAGGTTCGGGGCGGATACCTGGAGCCGGTGCACGACCAGGTCTTCATGATTTACCCGCCGGCGCTGCTCGAGGTGTTCCACCTGATGCAGGATCACCCGGAGATCCAGGGTCTGCGGGCCTCCACCATTCGGCTCATCCGTGCCCACCGCCACCTCATCGACGGCCAGTTCCGGCGTTCCCCCGTGTGCCGCGAGCTGTTCATGAAGATCCTGCGCGCCGAGCGCGGCATCACCCACGAACTCCGGCGCATGAACCGCTACGGCGTTCTGGGCGCCTACATACCGGCATTCGGACGCATCATCGGCCGGATGCAGTACGACCTCTTCCACGCCTACACGGTGGACGAACACACCCTGAACGTGGTCAGCAACGCACGCCGGCTGGCGTTGCCCGAATTCGCGCACGAACAGCCGCTTGCAAGCGGCATTCATACCCGCATCGAACGCCCGGAACGCCTGGTTCTCGGGGCCCTGTTTCACGATATCGCCAAGGGCCGGGGCGGGGATCATTCCGACCTTGGCGCTCTGGATGCCCTCCATTTCTGCCAGCACCATGGTCTCCG
The DNA here is from genome assembly GCA_007133115.1 of Thioalkalivibrio sp. GTDB lineage: Bacteria > Pseudomonadota > Gammaproteobacteria > Ectothiorhodospirales > Ectothiorhodospiraceae > Thioalkalivibrio. The sequence goes on from SLNI01000213.1 coordinate 6,455, forward strand.
TGACGACGACGCCGCGCTGGTCAGCTGGCTCGTACGATCCCACCTGTTGATGTCGCTGACCGCGCAACGCAAGGACATCTCGGATCCCGAGGTTGTCCTGGGATTTGCCCGCGAGGTGCGCACCCAGGAGCGGCTGAATCTACTGTACCTCCTGACCATCGCGGACATCCGCGGCACCAATCCGGAGTTGTGGAACAGCTGGAAGGACTCCCTGCTGCAGACCCTTTACCACGCCACATCAGCGTTGCTGGAACGGGGTCTCGACACGCCACCGGATACCGACGAGCAGATCGGGCAGACCTGCCACGAGGCCATGGTGCTGCTGGCACGGCACGGGCTGCACGAGGAAGCGGTGGAGGCCATCTGGGAGGATTTCGAAATCGAGTATTTCGTGCGGCATTCCGCCGACGAAATCGCCTGGCATACCCTGGCCCTCGCCCACATCAAACCCGCCGATCTCCCGGTGGTTCTGGTGCGCCATGAGACACCCCGAGGCAGTACGGAGATCTTCGTCTACACGGAGGATCATCCCAAGCTGTTTGCACGCATCACGACTACGCTCACCCAGCTGGGTCTGGACATCGTCGATGCCCGGATCATCACCACCCGAGCCGGCCGAACGCTGGATACCTTTCTCGTGCTGGAGAGCATGGGCCACAAGGTCGAGCCCGGCTTCCGTGTGGACGAAATCCGGAACACCCTGCGCGAGCGCCTGCTGGACCCCAAGTGCAACCATCACGCCGTGCAACGCACCCTGCCGCGCCGCCTGAAGCACTTCGAGATCGCCACGGACATCGAGTTTGCCCCGGGGGCGCCGGGGGCGACCACGCGCATGCAAGTGCGTGCGCTGGACCGGCCCGGCCTGCTGTCCACCATCGGGTGCGTGTTCGCGGAGCAGGGCATCAACGTCGCCACTGCCCGAATCAACACCGCGGGGGAACAGGCGGAAGATCTTTTCCTGCTCTACAACACCGAAGGCCGCGCCCTCAGCCCGGAACAGCAGGCGGCCCTTCAGGCCCGCCTGATCGAGGAGATCTGAATCGCGGAATCCGCCCCGTATCGCCCACTAGTGTCGATGCGCCCCGGTCTGCATTTCCAGCAACTCCAGGTCGACGCCGGCTGCACGAGTCAACTCGGCCACATTCTGCCGCGTGAAGAAGCCTTCAAAATCCCCGAAGCGCTGCACATACTCGATAATCAACGATGAATGTTCCGAGGCACTGGAGAAGATCTGCTTGATCCCGGCCTCACGCGAACCGATCACGTCGAGCAGAAACTCCCGCCCCTGCTCGCGAATCGCATCGACCACGTGGTCGATGTGCGCCCGACCGTCGCTTAATTCGCCGTCGCGCACAGCCAGCGCAATGTGATGCAGACGCGGCCCGTAGTTACGCACGAAGGTCTCGGTCGGAGATGGCAGACGCTCGAGGTGATTCACGAAATACGGCGTGTTGTTTGCGGTGAACACCTTGGCCGGGCTGTTCAACTCGTTGCGGAAGTGAACGCTCTTGGTGACGTTGGTGGAACTGTTCTGGTCGGCAATGTCGTACGAACCCCAATAATGGTAGCTCGACAGCGACAACCACTCGAGGATCGCCACCTCGCGGTTCTGGCTGTAGATGCGGGTCGCCAGGTGATCCACCGGTAGGATGAGGTCCGTCAATCCGAGACGTTCCTGAACCGCCTTGGAATTCATATAAACTGCCTGAACATCGTCTCGTATCGTACTTATACCCAAGGAATAAACTCTCAACTCATCAGGCCGCCTTTCCATGTAACCCACGATATTGTGGGTATAGGGAGACGGCTTGCCGATCGCCACGTTCCCCGGCAGTTCCAGGCGCCGTACCTCGTCCTGTGAAAAGAAGCGGAAATCGCGCTCCTCTTGCAGACGCACGGTCTCGGAGCGGTTTTCGACACGCAGGATCTCGCCCATGTATCGGCTGTTGGGTTTCCGCGCGCCGATCGGATACACCTCGTTCAGGCTGCGGAAAATTCCGCGGATGTTCGGGTCCTTGACCTCGCGGACGATCAGGTCCGGAGCGTTCAGGTCGATACGCAGCACATGCGTCCAGTGACTTTCGCTTTCGAGCGTCACCAGATAGTGATACGGGGTCATCAGGCACAGTTCACCGATGTATTCGATGGAACGCCCGGGATCGACGGTAATCATCATGGCCTCGATCTGCCCGACCATGTCGGTGAGGCCCACGCGATCACGATCCTCGAGCAGGCGGATCAGGTACTCTTCGAAAAATTCCGAGTTCTTCTTGTCGCCGTTGCGGGCAAATCGCAGAGAGTTGTTCATGCATCAACCTTCGGGGGCATTTGGGCCAGATAAACCTCCAATATTCTACGCCGACCCCGAAGCGGGCGATAGCGTGACATCGCGCAGCGTTGCACGGGTGCAATGGCCTCGGCCTCACCGGAATGCCGCGCGTGTTTTGTCTCGACGCAACGAAGGATACTCGGCGTTTTGAAACCCACCCTGCCCGTCGAATCCGTAGTGCCCGAACTCCTCCTTGCACTCGAGAACGAAGGGGTGGCGGTATTGCAGGCGCCACCCGGCGCAGGCAAGACCACGCGTGTGCCGCCGGCGCTGCTTCTGGCGCCCTGGTGTACCGGACGGGTTCTTCTGCTCGAACCCCGCCGCATTGCCGCCCGGGCAGCCGCCCGGCGAATGGCTTTCGAGAGGGGGGAACGCGTTGGCGAGACCATCGGCATCACGACCCGCACGGACCGGCAGGTGGGACCGAAAACCCGTATCGAGGTCGTTACCGAGGGCATCCTGACCCGGCGTCTGCAACGTGACCCGGCGCTGGAAGACACCAGCGTGGTGATCTTCGACGAATTCCACGAACGCAGCCTGCAGGCCGATCTGGGGCTGGCCCTGTGCCTGCAGAGCCGCGCGCTGCTACGCCCCGATCTGCGCCTGCTCGTGATGTCCGCGACACTCGACGGCACCCGGGTGGCGCGGCTTCTGGATGCGAGGGGCGTGATCCGCAGCGAAGGCCGCGGTCACCCGGTGACGGTGCAGTTCATGCCGCCTGCCCCGGACCCTCGGCAGCCCGCCGCCTCGGTCGCCCGGGCCACGGTGCAGGCCCTCTCCCGCCACCCGGGAAGCGTCCTCGTATTTCTCCCGGGACGGCGGGAAATCGAACAGGTCGCGCGTCACCTTGCGGCGACGATGGACCCGCACACGCTCGTGAGCCCGCTGCACGGCCAGTTGTCGGCAGAGGCGCAGGACGCCGCGATCCGTCCCACACCCGATGGGAAACGAAAGGTCGTTCTCGCCACCGATATCGCCGAAACCAGCCTCACCATCGAGGGGATCTCGGTCGTGGTGGACTCCGGCCTGGCTCGACGGCCCCGGTTCGACCCCCGTAACGGGCTTACCCGTCTCGAGACGGTGCGCATCAGCCAATCCAATGCCGAGCAGCGCTGTGGCCGCGCGGGCCGGCTCGGACCGGGAACCTGCATCCGCCTCTGGTCGGAATCCGACACCGAACGGATGGCGCGGCAGTCGCCGCCGGAGATCCTGGAGGCCGACCTCGCACCCCTGGCGCTGACGCTCGCCTGCTGGGGCGCCGAAGCCGGGGAACTCGCCTGGATCGATCCGCCTCCAGATGCCGCCCTGTCTCAGGCACGCGACCTCCTGCGGCAACTGGGCGCGCTGGATCCAGCGGGCCGTAGTACCGAGCACGGGCATGCGATGGACGCGCTGGGAACCCACCCCCGGCTCGCACACATGCTGCTCAAGGCCCGGGATCTGTCACGGATCGAGACCGCGGCGTTGTTGGCGGCCCTGCTGGAAGAACGTGACCCACTGGACCGCGCGTGGGCCGGAGCCGATCTGCGGATCCGGCTTCAGGCAATGGCGGCCTCCGGGCGGGAGTCGGAGACCATACGCCCCGGTGTCCGAAAGCGCCTCATCGA
>SLNI01000216.1 GCA_007133115.1 Thioalkalivibrio sp.
CGGCAATGTGGAAGCTGGCGAGCACGCCATCGTGGCCCCGGAAGCTGATGACGTCGCCCTGGCCTGCGCCGCGGGCCCTGGCCAGGGCGGGGCCGAGGATCGCCGTCCCTTTCTGGATCCCGCCCTCCGGCGGCACCATCAGTGTGTAATTGGCGCGCACCACGGGGTCATAGTGATACCCCCACAACCGCCCCTCTACGCCCCGAAGTCCCCGGATTCCCTGCAGTGCCAGCAGGTGCTCCCCGGAAACCGCGGCATGCCGGCCCGCGACCATTCGTTGAACCACGATCTCGGGCGCATCGGCAAGCAGAAGGCTGGCTTCGCGCTTCATTGCGCTGGAATAGAACAGGACCGATGCCAGCAGGAAGACCATTCCGCCATAGACGGCCAGCAGACCGAGGTTGCGGCCTTTGCGCCGGGCCATGGAAGCAGCGCTGTAATCGATCAGATGACGCTGGCGCTCCCAGGCTCTGCGTAGATCACTCATACAGGTGCCCTGGCGGCCGAATCAACGAGCCCGAAGGGAAGTGTTCCAGGGCCATCGGGTGGTTCTGGAAGGCTGCAAGGCGATCAATGGTTGCGGGGTGCCGGGCGTAGCGGGCTTCGGTGAATACCGCAAGATCGCTCAACGCGAGATTGCGGACCAGTGCGGACCCCGCGGTCTCCGACGGGCGCGCGGCAAGGACACCCCCGTGCAGCAGGGAGAGACCCAGCAGCGCAGCGCCCACCAGTACCAGGACCAGCAGAGAGTCCCCGGGGCGAAATCCGAGGCGTGCGCGCGGGATACCCGGTGGGATCACCGTCCTCTCCTCAATCGCATCGATCAGCCACGATGCGTTTCTCTGCCTAGTAGAACCCTTTTCCGTTCATCGTTCGATGCGGTAGATCAAGTCTATGGTCTGGTTCAGGGCGCTGGACGTGGTCTCGATGCTCAGCGCCGGGGTGAGTTCAAAACGCAGCATGACCCGCGACGAATTATCGAACAGGCTCAGACTGTAGCGCAGCAGTAGCCGTGGAGAGAGGTACTTGCCCAGCAGCAGCGCGCTCTGGCCAAACCCGCCTGAGGTATCGAGCTCGACCGAGTCCAGACCGAGTTCGCTGCCGAGGCGCTGCGTGATCAGGTTTCCCCGTTCCAGGCCCCACAGCGTCGCGGCGCCGGCCAGCAGGTTGCCGTCGGATTGCGAAGCTCCCGACAGGGGTCTTCCGGTGACAAGAAACGCAAGCGCCTCGGTGTCATCCATCGGCGGTTGCGAAAAGATGCGGCTTTGAAGCTGTTGCGGTGTGCCGGTGATCTCCAGGCCCACGACCACGTTATGTTCCGGGATGTCTCGCACGGCCCGGATATCCAGGGCCGGGGTGTCGGGTGGCCCCTGAAACAGGATCAGGCCCTGTTCGACGGTCAGGTTCTGTCCCCAGGCCCGATAATTTCCCTCCAGCACGGACACTTCGCCGAGAATCTGTGGCGGGCGACCCTGAACATCGATCAGGTCGACGTCGCCGGTAAGGTGGGCATTCAGTCCAAAGGCCTCCAGGCGCACATCCTCTCCGAGCAGCACGCGCAAGCGAATGTCCATCGGCAGACCGTTTTGCAGCTCTTCCTCCTCGCCCACCACGATGGCGTCCCGCGAGACCGTGACGGCACCGGGCGGCAGATCGGGCGGTAGGATCCTGGCCCAGGGCACGACGATTTCGCCCCGAACGCTGAGCCGTTCCGCATCGATTTCCACGGTGAGGTCGGGACTCAGACGGGCACGGATGTCCGGGCGGTTCAGCGCCAGGAAGTCCTCGCCCTGGATCCAGATTTCGGCGTGCGGGCCCCGTTCGGGCGTGAAGCCCAGGTCTCCCTCGAGGAGGAGGCTCTCACCGCCGGAGCGCAGTTCTCCGGACAGACGCACGTTCTCGGTCGATTCGATTTCCGCGACCAACCGCGGGACTTCCAGTTCCAGACCCGCTTCGGGAATGATTGCGTGGCCGTCGCTCAGGCGGACGAAGCCCTCGATCTCGGGTTCGGACAGCGATCCTCCGAGGGCGATGTCCATGTTCAGTCGACCGCGGACATCGCGAACCTTCGGGTTGAGTACTCCCGCCCACTCGAGGTCGTCCAATGCAGCCTGTAGCCTCCCTTCCATCCGGTAGCTCTCGGCCTCCGGGCGAAGCCGCAGCGTGGCCTCTGCCGAACCTGCCTCGAGGAAGGACAGCCCCATGTCCGCCTGGATGAATTCCTCCTCGACACGAACATCGAGCCGCAGATCCCGGTACGGAAACGCCTGTTCGGCGGTTTCGTCGAAAACATTCCGCAGTACACCCTCTGCCGGGGGCACAGAGAGGGTTCCGCGCAGGATTCCGGAGGGATCCCTGGACCCCTCGACTCGGAGGTTCAGGGTGCCGTCAATCGCGGTTTCTTCCGGTAGGATCGGTGCAAGCCAGGCGAGGTCGAGGTCATCCAGGGTGACCTGAGTGCGTGCCCCCGACGCCGGGTCCCAGTCTCCCGAGAGACAGAGCTGCGTCCTCTCCCGGCCTAGGCATAGCGTTTCCAGTTCTGCCGCGCTCGC
>SLNI01000015.1 GCA_007133115.1 Thioalkalivibrio sp.
GGCACCGGTTCCGACTCGAGCCGGGCCAGCCGCTTGCGGATACCCTCGGCCTGCCGTTGCGCGATCACCAGCAGCGGCGAGCCCTCGTGGGTCCACACGGTCGCATACTTGCGCGCACTGCGCCGGGGCCGGATGTTCAGGATCACGCCATGCAGAATGAGCCACCACAAGGGCCGGGGCACCTCCACCACGCGGGGATCCCAGAGGAACTGCCGGAGGTACCGACGCAGGGCGCGCGGCGTGGGCGCATCCGGAGTGCCCAGATTGGTGATCAGCACGCCAACGCGACTGGGGCTGCCATGCTCATAGTCACTTTCGCCGAGATATTTCACGGACACTCCTCGCAATTGGATCCACGGCGCCTGGTGGGCCGTGCGGAAAGTTCGGTATCAGATCGCTGCCCCATAGGCACCGAACTGCCCGCATGGCCCACGAGTGGGCACGATACCGCAGAAGGCCGCGCAGCCCCAACCGATGTGAAAGCTTCAGGGGTACACGGGCTCAGGAACGGCGCAATCGCTCCCGCAACGGACTGCTCCGCGGAAAATGCGCCTGGAGGAATTCCATCTGGTCGGCGAGCACGCGCCGGCCTTTCAGATAGATGTACTCGGCGTGGGTGGGGCGGAATGGAATCGCCAGCAACTGCATGCCGGCCTGTTCCGGGGTACGCCCCGCCTTGTGGTTATTGCAGCGCTTGCAGGCGGAGACGACGTTGGTCCAGGTGTCCTTGCCGCGCTGACTCAGCGGGGTCACGTGGTCGCGCGACAGGTCGCGGGCCAGGAAACCGTTGCCACAGTACAGACAGACATGGGCATCGCGCCGGAACAGGGTCGCGTTGTTCAACGGCGGTACGTAGCCCTTGTGGATGCTGCGGTTCGTGCCGTGCGTCGCGATGATGGAATTCACCTCCACCACGGATTGCCGGCCGGTGCGCGAACTGATCCCGCCGCGAACGCGATACAGCAGAGTGCCGCAGGTATACGCCACCTGCTCACCATGATAGAGCCGCACCGCCTGCTGGTAGTCGATCCACTCCAGCGGCATACCGGAGGCATCCGTACGCAGGACCTGCTGCTGCAGAGACACCATCGAACCTACCCCGAGTCTCGGCCAACCTCGAAGGACAATAATCACGCCCGCGGCAGAACGCAATCATCGCGGAAGTGCGCGCGCCGCGCGCGATCACGCGCAGCCGCACGGCCCTCGGGGAAGTCCGGGTCCTCCCCGCGGGCTGCAGGTTTTAGCGACCCCTCGATTCGGCTACACTCCCGATCCATTTTCGCCGTTGTGCCCCGTCAGCCGGGACACTTCGGGATCCATGTGCAACGATCCGTCTTTGCGGCCTGCCGGCGGCCGTCGCCGAGGCCCGGGAGAGAATGTATGTCAGTCAGAATGTCCGTCCCGAGGGAAACCGCCAGCGGTGAGCTCCGGGTGGCCCTCGATCCCGTGGTGGCCGGTCGCTTCGCGCAGATGGGTGTCACCGTGCAGCTCGAGCGGGACGCGGGCGCGGCGGCGCATTTTCCGGACGCGGCCTACGAGAGCGCGACGCTGCTCGACACCGACGCCGTCTACGGCGAGACGGACCTGATGGTCCGGGTGGCTCCGCCGACCCTCGCCGAGATCGAGCGCCTGCCCGAGGGCGCGACCCTGGTCGGCTTCTTTTACGCCCATCGCAGCCCCGACGTGGTCGCCGCGCTGCAACACCGCAGAATCCTGAGTTTCGCGATGGAACTGGTCCCGCGCATTTCGCGCGCACAGAGCATGGACGCGCTGTCCTCGCAGGCCGCGGTCGCCGGCTACAAGGCGGCCCTGATGGGCGCGGACCTCTCCTGTCGCTTTTTTCCGATGCTGACCACCGCCGCCGGCACGATCCGTCCGTCGAAGGTCATCGTCATCGGTGCCGGCGTCGCCGGGCTGCAGGCCATCGCCACCGCGCGCCGCCTCGGCGCCATGGTCGAGGCCTACGACGTGCGCTCCGCGACCAAGGAGCAGGTGGAGTCGCTGGGCGCGAAATTCCTGGATCTCGGCGTAAAGGCCGAGGGCGAGGGCGGGTATGCGCGCGAACTCACCGAGGACGAGAAGAAACAGCAGCAGGAGGCACTGGCCGGCTTCATCGCCAAGGCCGACGTTCTGATTACCACCGCCGCGATTCCGGGCCGCCCTTCGCCGAAGCTCATCCCGGCCTCGATGGTGTCCGGCATGAAGCCGGGCGCGGTAATCGTCGACCTGGCGGCCGAGGGCGGCGGCAACTGTGAGCTCACCGAGCCGGGCCAGACCGTCGAGCACGAGGGCGTGATCATCCACGGGCCGCTGAACGTGCCTTCACAGGTCGCGCTGCACGCCTCGGAAATGTACGCCAAGAACCTGCTGAACTTCCTGACCCCGATGATCCAGGATGGCGAGTTCAAGCCCGACTGGGACGACGAGGTCGTCGCGAAGAGCTGCCTCACCCGGGACGGCGAGATCGTCCACGCCCCCACCCGCGAAGCGATCCAGGGAGACGCATCATGATCGAGGGTTTTGTCGCGCTGTACATCTTCATGCTCGCGGCC
>SLNI01000253.1 GCA_007133115.1 Thioalkalivibrio sp.
ATCGCGCGCATGTTCGCGCGCAGCCGCGACATCAACTTCACCACGGGATTGGCCGTGCTGGCCGGCATCCTTGCAGCGAGCATCGATCCGCAACTGGCCCAGGCGGCGATCACGGGTGGCCTCGCAGCGGGCATCCAGTCCCAGATCGACTACACACGTTCGAACGAAGCCGAGGCGGACCGCGTGGGTATCCAGATTCTGTCGTCGTCCGGTTTCGACCCGCACGCGATGGCCGATTTCTTCGAGCGCATGCAGGAACTCACGCGAGGTGCCAGCGACGCCGTGCCGGAATACCTGCGCACCCACCCGGTCACGCTCAGCCGCATCAGCGATGCGCGCGGCCGGGCCGACCAGATGGCCGGTACCTTCGATCGCGAGACGACCGGAGAATTTGCCTGGGTGCAGGCGCGGGTGCGGGCGTTGTACGATCCGCGGCACAGCATCCGGGTCTATGAGGCCGGCGCGCGGAACAACCCGGTGCAGATCTATGAAGCGCTCGTGGCGCATCTCGAGCTGGGGCAAACCGACTCCGCCGCCCGTTTGCTGGACAGCCTGCCCGAACGCGAAACCCCTACGCTCACCCGAGCGCTGGCCGAAGTCTCGCTGCTGCGCCGGCAGGGAAACTACCGCGAGGCACTGAACCAGCTCGCCCGACTCGACTCCGTGTACCCGGGCCATCCCGTGGTGCGTCAACTGCAGGCGCGCACCCACCATGCCCTCGGCGATCATCGCGAGGCTGTGCGTATTGTCGATCAGATGCTCCGGCACCAGATTACCCCCGAGCCGACCCTGCTGCGCCTGAAAGCCGAGGCAGCCGATGCCGATGACCGCATCGCCGTGAGTCGCGAGGCCATGGCCGAGTACTTCTTCCACCGCGGACAATACAGCGAGGCGGTGCGCCAGTTCGACGACGCACTGAGCGCGCGCGATGCATCCTCGCGAGACATCGAGCGCATCGAACACAAGCGCGATACCGCCCAGCAGGTCGCGCGGGATACCGAGCGTTAGCGTGGGACAGGACACTCTGGGCCTGCAGGAATGAAACGCACGGCTGCTGCGTCAACAGAATTGGCTAAGGCATTTCACCGGTTCCTGCCGGAACCGACCCCCATCCAACAGGAGGACACTCCCTGATGTTAATGAACCGCCGCGAATTTCTTCAGGTCCTGGCTGCCGCGAGTGTGGCCGGATTCCCGATCGGCGCCATGGCCGGCAGCCACGGCCGTTCGATGTACGACCTGCCCAGCTTCGGCAATGTCAGCCTGCTGCACTACACCGACTGCCACGGGCAGCTGAACCCGGTGTTCTTCCGCGAGCCGAACATCAACATCGGGGTTGGAAGCATGCGCAACCAGCCGCCGCACCTGGTCGGGGAAGCCCTTCTGAAACACTTCAGTATCGATCCCGGCGGCAAGAAATCGCATGCCTTCACCTACCTCGACTTCGTCGCGGGCGCCGAGGAATACGGTCGTGTCGGTGGCTTCGCGCACCTCTCCACGCTGGTCAAGAAAATGAAGGCCTCGCGGCCCGGCGCACTGTTGCTCGACGGCGGTGACACCTGGGGCGGCGGCACGGGTACCGGCGTCTGGACCAACGCGCAGGACATGGTCGACGCCCAGAAGATCCTCACCAGTGACGTGATGACGGGCCATTGGGAATTCACCTACGGCGCCGACCGCGTGATGGAGATCGTCGAAAACGACTTCGCCGCGGCAGGCATCGATTTCGTTGCGCAGAACGTCACCGACGTCGACTGGGGCGACCCGATCTTCAAGCCGTACGTGATCCGGGAAATCAACGGCGTGAATGTCGCGATCATCGGCCAGGCCTTCCCCTACACGCCCATCGCGAACCCGCGCTTCATGGTCGAACAGTGGTCGTTCGGCATCCGCCCGGACGACATGCAGCGCCAGGTTGATGCCGCCCGCGCCGAAGGCGCCGAGATCGTCGTCGCGCTGTCGCACAACGGCATGGATGTGGACCTGAAGCTGGCCGGCCTGGTCAACGGCCTGGATGCGATCTTTGGTGGCCACACCCACGACGGCATCCCGGCACCCACCCCAGTACAGACCCCGGACGGCGGCACCTGCCTGGTCACCAACGCGGGTTCGAACGCCAAGTTCCTGGGCGTGATGGACTTCGACTTCCGCGACGGCAAAATCCAGGGCTGGAAGTACAATCTGATGCCGGTCTTCTCGAACCTGATCGATCCCGACCCCGAGATGCAGCAGTACATCACCACGATGCGCAACCAGGAAGTGACCTTCGACGGCCAGACCTTCAACATGCAGGAGAAGCTGTCCGAGGAACTGGCGGTCACAGACAGCCTGCTGTTCCGGCGCGGCAACTTCAACGGAACCTTCGACCAGCTGATCGTGGATGCGTTGAATGAACAACTCGATGCGCAGATCTCCTTCTCACCGGGTTTCCGTTGGGGGACCACGGTGCTCCCCGGCATGCCGATCACGTTCGAACACGTGATGGACCAGACCGGCCTGACCTACCCCGCCGCCACCCGCAACGCATTGAGCGGGTC
>SLNI01000020.1 GCA_007133115.1 Thioalkalivibrio sp.
TCGCGTGCCGCACCGGCATCGAACGTCAGCCGAACGTCCAGCATCGGCAATCCGGTCGCAGGCGCAAACAGCACGCGCAGCCCCTCCGGGGTCTCCCATTGCTCGATGTCCACAGCGCCCGCGGGCCCGGACATCGAGAGCACCACAGCCAGGAACAACCCGGCCAAAAGGCCCTGAAGCAAAGATCGTCCGGACAAGCTGTGAGCCCGCGCGAAGTGTGTGGTCGTGCTCATGCCCCACCCCCGATCGGCAGCGGGTCGAGGATGCCGACCGTGAGCTTCTCCGGCACCAGATACTGACGCGTCACCCGCTGCACGTCCTCGGCCGTGACCGCGCGCACACGCTCCACGTATTCATCGGAAACCTGCCACCCCAGGCCGATCGTTTGCAGCATGCCGATTTCGAAGGCCTGTGCGCGGATCGAATCGCGCTGGAAGATCTCCGAAGCGATCACCCGGGCCTGAACCCGCGACAACTCGGCCGGATCGAGCGGCTCCTGACGCAGTCTTTCAACCTCCTGCAGCAGGGCGGACTCCAACGCTTCCATGCCGGTGGTGGCCGTGGGAACGGCGGCCACGGTGAACAGGGTATCCAGCCTTGAGAACGGGCTGTAGCGTGCGGACGTGCTGCTGGCCAACTCGCGACCGCGTACCAGATCGCGGGCAAACCGCGAGGCCTCGCCGGAATCCAATGCGCCGGCCGCGACGATGAGCGCGTAGGCGTCTGCCGGATTCTCCAGGCTCGATAGCGAGGGGGCCTTCCACCCCAGCAGCAGATAGGGGAGCTCCGCGGGGGCCTGCAGCGTTACGCGACGTTCCCCTCGCTGCGGGGTCTCGGCCCGGGGCTTGCGTACCGGCAGCGGACGCGCCGGGATGGGCCCGAAATGTCGCTCCGCGGCCGCAACGACCTGTTCGGGATCGACATCGCCGACCACGACCACCACCGCGTTGTTGGGCGTGTACCAGCGCTCGTACCAGTCCTGGAGATCCTCCAGCGCGTAGGCCTCGATGTCGGTCATCCAGCCGATGATCGGGTGGCCGTAGGGTTGGTTGAAAAAGGCCGTCGCCTGGAACTGCTCGAACAGCAGGGAGTTCGGGCGATCCTCGGTCGTCAGCCGACGCTCCTCGATCACCACGCGGCGCTCCGGCTGAAACTCCTCGTCGACCAGGCGCAGGGCCTGCATGCGCTCCGCTTCCATGGCCATCACCGTTTCCCAGTGCTCACGGCCCAGGATCTGAAAGTAGCCCGTATAGTCGCGCCCGGTGAAAGCGTTTTCCTGCCCCCCGAGCGCCGCAACGATGCGCGAGAACTCGCCGGGCGGATACTGCTCGCTACCCTTGAACATCATGTGCTCGAGCATGTGCGAGACACCGGTGATTCCGCTGTGCTCGTCCATGGAACCGACCCGGTACCAGACCTGGTGGGTCACCACGGGTGCGCGCGGGTCGACCAGCACCAGCACGGTGAGTCCGTTATCGAGGCGATGCTCGACCACCCGGGCCAGAGCCGTGGAGAGCATCAACGCCAGCATCAGCGTTCCGAAAAGGCCGCCCAGTAAAACCCGTCTGATCATTCTCGAACCTCGTGATAGCATTGCCGGACCTTCCGCATTGACCACAGACATCATGTTCGGTTTCCGAAAAAAAGAGACGTCCGCCGGCGCAGCCGCTCCGGCGCAGCCCGGTCTGTTCGAACGCCTGCGCCGGGGCCTGGCCAAGACCGGGGATGTACTGAACACCGACCTCGGCGAATTGTTCAAGCGCCGGATCGACGACACGCTGTTCGAGGAGCTCGAAGAGCGGCTGCTGCTTGCCGATGTCGGCGTGGAAGCCACCGCCCGCATCATGGACCGGATCACGCGCGAGGTGAAGCGCGGCGAACTCAAGGACGCCGATGCGCTGATGCGGGCGCTGGAACAGGCGATGATTGAGATCCTCGACCGGGTGGAGCGGCCCCTGGTCATCGAAACCGCGCCCGGCAAGCCTTTTTCCATTCTGGTGGTCGGTATCAACGGCGCCGGCAAAACCACCACGATCGGCAAGCTCGCGCACCATCTCAAGACAGATGGTTTCTCGGTGCTCCTCGCTGCGGGCGATACCTTCCGTGCGGCGGCAGTGGAACAGTTGCAGACCTGGGGCGAACGCAACGGCGTGCCCGTGATCGCCCAGGGCACCGGAGCCGACTCCGCCTCGGTGATCTTCGACGCGCTGCAGGCCGCGCAATCCCGTCGGGTCGACGTGATGATTGCCGACACCGCGGGCCGTCTCCACACCCAGAACAACCTGATGGACGAGATCCGCAAGGTCCGGCGCGTGATGGGGCGGCTGGATCCCGACGCGCCCCGCGAAGTGATGATGGTCGTCGACGGCGGTACCGGCCAGAATGCCCTCAACCAGGTCCGTGAGTTCCACGAGGCTCTGGGCGTCACCGGGCTGGTGGTCACCAAGCTCGACGGCACCGCGAAGGGCGGGGTGCTGTTTGCGCTCGCCGAGCGAATGGGCATCCCCGTGCGGTTCATCGGCGTCGGCGAAAA
>SLNI01000065.1 GCA_007133115.1 Thioalkalivibrio sp.
CGGTCCTGGCGCGTACGGCCCCGGTGCCTACGGTCCTGGCGCCTACGGCCCCGGCTACGGCCGCGGCATGGGTGACATGTTCGGCATGGGCGACATGTTCAGCGACTTCGACTTCAGCGCCCGCGGTACCGGTCGCGGCCACGGCTACGGCCGCGGCGAAGGTGACGGCTACGGCTACGGCCGCGGCTACGGTTCCCCCTACGGCTACGGCGCCCCCCGCGGCTACGGCGCGCCCTACGGTGCCCCGATGATGCCCCAGGGTCAGCAGCCCGAAGCCGCTCCCGCCGAATAAGTCAGTCTGACTTTCGGTTAGCGTGAATGGCCCGGTCCGCAAGGACCGGGCTTTTTTGTGCCTGCGATTCCCGGTCCAACGGATCAAATCCGTTGCTGCCGCGTCTACCGGTTGGTAGAAGCAATCTCCACCCACAAGGCGCTCACTCATGACGCAGCATCTCTGGAAACATCTTCGGGCCATCCTCCTGGTGATGTGCTTTCCGGGCTTGGGATCACTCCACGCGCAACCCGGCGTCGAGGAAACCGCACTCGAGATGGACGATGGCGTAGACGTGCCCGTCTCGATCTTTTCCGCGGACGGGCCCGTGCTCGTCTGGCTCCCCTCGGAACACGGACTCCTGCCGGGGCACGCGTTTCAGGCGAAACAACTGCAGGCGGCAGGCATCGAGGTCTGGCTCCCCGATCCATTCGCCGGCTATTTTCTGCCCACCGCGCCCAGCAGTTTCGACCGGATCCCCACCCGTCTGGTCCCAGGGCTGATCGAAATGAGCTCGCGCGGCGGAGAACGCCCGATCTTCGTATTCGGTAACGATCGCGCCGCGCCCTGGCTGCTGGAAGGCCTGCGCGAATGGCAGATCGAGCATCCCGGGGCGGAACACCTGCGGGGCCTGCTGCTGATGAGCCCCTACCTGCACACGGGCCTGCCCGACGTCGGCGAAATGCCGGAATTCCATCCCATCACGCAGGCGACGAACCTCCCTGTGTACCTGATCCAGCCGGTGCTCTCGCCGCAGTACCCACTGCTCCAGGAAATCCGTTCGTTGCTGGAGACGGGAGGCAGCGCGGTCGCTCTGCGCATCCTTCCCGAGGTGCGGGACCGATTCTTCTTCCGGCCGAACACCCTCGAAGCCGAGGAGAGTCTCAAACCCGATTTCGCGGACGAACTGATTCGGGGCATGCGGACGCTCGCACGGGTGCCGGCCGCGCGCGTCGCTGCACCTCTGACGACGGAGCAGGTCCGCCTGGCGACACCCACCCGGCAGGAACGTTTGCTGGAACCCCTGTACACGCGACCCGAGGCGCCGCCGCTACGATTGCCGGACCTCGAGGGCGAACTCCGCGACCTCACGGACTACCGTGGCGAGGTAGTGCTGATCAATTTCTGGGCCAGCTGGTGCCCACCCTGCGTGCGCGAGATGCCGTCCATGCAGCAACTGGAAGACCAACTGCGTGACCAGGGCTTCCGGATTCTGGCGGTCAACCTCGGGGAATCGGAAGCCACCATCCGCGCGTTTCTCGAGCGGGTGGCCACCGATTTCACCGTGCTGCTGGATCCGCAGCGCATCTCCCTTGAAGACTGGCGGGCGCTCGCCTATCCGAGCAGCTACGTGGTCGACCGCGAGGGACGCCTGAGTCACTCCCTGTATGGCGCCATTGAATGGCATGAAGCGGGTGTCGTGGCGCAGATCCAGGAATTGCTCGACGAGTAGGCACGGGCATCGATCGGCCCGGCGATCCGACTTCCCGAGCACCCCCCGGATCGCGTATCGTGCCGACGCATTCCAATGGTGCGAGGCCCGCCCGCATGTACCGAGTGTCGATGTCCCCCCTGCGCGCGGCGATCGGGCCCGGGCTGTTGATGGCCGGCGCCGCCGTAGGCGTGTCGCACCTGGTGCAGTCAACGCGGGCCGGGGCCGAGTATGGGCTCCTGCTGCTGCCCCTGGTTCTGCTGGCCTGCCTGCTGAAATACCCTTTCCTCGAGTTCGGCCCGCGGTACGCCGCGGCGACCGGCGAAAACCTGCTGGTCGGATATCGACGGATCGGGCGCTGGGCGCTGGGTCTGTTCGCACTGATCACCATCCTCACCATGTTCATTATCCTGGCCGTGGTCACCGTGGTGACGGCGGGCCTTGCCGGATTCGTGTTCGGCATCGATGCCGCACCGGCTACCCTTTCCGCCGGCATTCTCGTGGCCTGCCTCGTGTTCCTGTCGGTCGGCAACTATCGCGGGCTGGATCTCGCCATGAAGATGATCATGGCCGCGCTCACGGTCTCGACTCTGGCCGCCGTCAGTCTGGCGCTCGGGGGAGAACTCGAGTGGCAAAGCCTCAGCGGCCTGGAGCAGGCTCCACGGATCTGGACCGCCGCCGGATTCGCGTTCCTGCTCGCGCTCGTCGGGTGGATGCCGATCCCGCTGGAAGTGGCCGTCTGGCATTCACTCTGGAGCCAGGAGCGGGCACGGGAAACCGGGCAGCCGCCGAGCCTGCGCAACGCGCTGATCGACTTCCGC
>SLNI01000014.1 GCA_007133115.1 Thioalkalivibrio sp.
CCTTTTTTGTCTATGGTCCCCGGTACAGGATGCGGTCTACGGAATTTGCATGAAGGTTCTGATCATCCTCGGACACCCGCGCGTGGAGAGTCTGTGCGGGGCGTTGGCCCAAGCGTTTGGCGATGGCGCGCGTGCGGCAGCCACCGAGGTCCGGCAGCTGAATCTGTCAGCGCTCGAGTTTGATCCGCATGTTCGCACCGATTCGCCAAGCCAGCAGGCGTTGGAGCCGGGGTTGAGGGAAGCGCGAAACCTGATCGTCTGGGCCGACCATCTGGTGTTCGTCTACCCGACCTGGTGGGGTAGTCTGCCCGCGCTGTTGAAGGGGTTCCTGGATCGCGTCTTTACCCCCGGATTCGCGTTCCGGACCTGTGACGGGGGCACCGGTTACCAGGGGCTGCTGGGAGGGCGCTCGGCGCAGTTGATCACCACCATGGACACGCCACCCTTGATCCATCGGCTGGTGTATCGCCAACCCGGTCGCAATGCGATGGCGCGCGCCACGCTCGGCTTCTGTGCTATCCACCCCGTTCGCTCGCTGGTCTTCGGCCCGGTGCGCGGTTCGAGCCAGGAGCAGCGCCAGCGCTGGCTGGAACGTGCCCGGCACGAGGGACAGCGGTTGCAACACGGCCGCATTACGCCGTGGGAAAGCGTGCGGCACAAGACCGGTGCCTGGTTGCAGGCCCTGCGGCTGCAGTTCTACCCGATGACCTGGCTCGCCTACACCGCCGGCGCGCTCGCCGCCAATCCGGCCAGCGGCGTGTTCGGAAACCCGCTTTTCTGGCTGGGCTATCTCTGCCTGTTTCTGCTGGAAGTCGCCACGGTGCTGATCAACGAACGGGTGGACTTCCCAAGCGATCGCGACAACCGGTTCTTCGGTCCCTTCACGGGCGGTTCCCGGGTGCTGGTCGACGGGTTGCTGAGCCGGCGCGAGGTCGGGGCCGGTATCGTGCTTGCTCTACTTGCATTCGTGGCAGCAGTCGCATGGCTGCTGGCGCTGACGGCGGGCTCCGTACCCGCCGTGCTCGCGGTACTGGCCGTGCTGTCGGTGCTGGCCATCGGGTACACGGCACCACCGCTGAAACTCAGCTACCGGGGCCTCGGCGAAGTCGATGTCGCGATCACCCACAGTCTGGGTGTGATCCTCTGCGGGTTCGTGTTTCTGGGCGGCCCATTGCAGGATCCGCTGCCTTGGCTGTTGAGCGTTCCGCTTCTGCTCGCGATCCTGCCCTCGATCACCCTTTCGGGCATTCCGGACCTGGAAGCGGATGCCGCGGCAGGCAAGCGGACGCTTGCCGTCCGCCTCGGGCATCGGGGTGTGCTGCGACTGTCCATCGTGTTTACCGTGCTCGCCGCCGCTGGCGCGCTGACCTGGGATCTGCTTGGGCTGGCGTCGGGCGCGTACGCGGGCATCGCCTTCGTCGCCGTCCCGCATGCCCTCTGGCTGGGCTGGCTGCTGTACCGGCGGCTCGAATCCGGCACCTTGCCCGGCCGGATCGACGGACTGATGGTGGCTGCGCTCACCTTCGTGCTGTGGTTCGGGCTCGTGCCCGTGGTGCGCCTGGCCGGTTGACGGCTTTATTGGTCTGTGGGCGATGAGACCCCCACTGGTTCATGGCCGCGAACACAGGCTCCGAATCCGGCAACGTGAACCCCAGTTCGACGTCACCGGCGTTGATCGGAATCCTGTTCCAGCGTCGCGCAGGAGAGTCGCTCGAAATCCCGAGCGAGGCTCTCTGCGCGGTTGCTCAGCCGGTCGCGCTGACGTTGGGACGAGATCTCGTACAGATCGGCCAGCAGGAGCCAGGTGGCGTTGCGATGGCGCTCGAGTCGTTCGCCACTGCCCGGAGCCCAGGTCTGCTCGGGATGAACCATCAGCCGCTCCAGCGCGGGTTGCAGTGATTCGGGGCGCCGGTCTGCCTCGTCGAGTGCGTGCCGGAGTTGTGCCTGCCAACGCCCCCGGTTGTCCAGCCACTCGTTGGCGAACAGGCCGAGATCCTCACTCCAGGCGTGGATGCGTACGCGCTGATCCGGAGTCATGCGTCCGAACCATCGGCGCAACCTCCGTTCGAGGCGCTCGGCCCGCTCCTGAATGAGCACGTGATCCTCCTGGTTCACGAACGCCTCCATCTGTTCGCGAGTGCGGGCATCCAGATTTCCGAACAACTCGTTGATCTGCGTGTCGCTTGCCGACCCCAGGATCGCCGCGACGTCATGGGAGAGCGGGTGCATGAGTTCAGTCCAGAAGAGACTGGCATCATCGGCGCGTTCGGCGAACCATTCCGCATGGAGCGCGCCGTTCCGGAGATCGTTCTCGACGGTGCGCAGCCATTCGGCATAACGCGGGAGCTGGGTCCGGCAGTGCCAGTCGAGTCGCTCCTCGAGAAGGACCTCGAGCTCGATGCGCTGCGAGCGGTCGAGGGTAACGTAGTCCCGCAGCTGCCAGGGGATCAACCAGTCCAACTGGTGGTAGAGAATGCGCGCGCCGCAGCCCGAGAGGGTGGAGGCCA
>SLNI01000149.1 GCA_007133115.1 Thioalkalivibrio sp.
CTGGCCCAAAGGTTGCCAAGCCCCTTCCGGCTGGCCAACTGGGAGCGTCACCTCCACGCCTGGAGCCTCATCGGCCGCGTCGTGGTTCTGGTGACGCTCGCCCTTGGCGCTACGATCGGGTACGGGCTGGCATTCTGATCCGGTGGTAGGGCGGAAGCGCCTGGGTCAGGTATGTTATCGGGCGGGCTGGCAGCCTCAGGGAACCGGGATCGTTGGATCCAGCCATTCCAGAAGGTAGTACAGGTACTGGCCCTCGGAGGACTTGGAGGGGCCGAGCACCCGGGCGGCAAATTGGTTGGCCGCAGGATCGGACTGCGCGAGAGCCTGTTCGCGGTCTTCCATGATCTGTACGCACCCGGCCGGGAAACGCTTGCGGGTGCGGCCGGGCATATACACCACGGCGAAGTTGGGCGTCGAGACGCCAGTTTCCGGATCGGGGGGTACGAGGCCGCGCATTCAGGCAGGATAGCAGTCCCTCATGCGCGTGCAACCGCGACCGGGAGGCATGTTGGGCAGTATCATCCGCGACTTCGATACCGGTTGAATCTCCCCTTGGACGCCTACCTGCTCAACGAAATCCTGATCGCGCTGTTGGTGGTGGCCTTTGCCGGCGTTGTCCACGGCACCTTTGGTCTCGGTTTTCCGATGGTGGCCACGCCGGTCCTGGCCCTGCTCACGGACGTGCAGACCGCGATCCTGCTGACCCTCGCCCCGAACATCGCGGTGAACCTGTGGAGCATGCTGCGGGGCGGCAACCTGCGCGAGAGCGTGGGGCGCTTCTGGCCCGTGGCGGTGTGGATGCTGGTCGGATCGGCGATCGGGACCCTGATCCTGGTGGCGATGGATCCGAACCCCTTCCGCCTTCTCCTCGCGGCGGTGATCGTGCTCTACCTGATGGGCGACCGCCTGAAACGGCTGGACTGGAGCTGGATTGCGCGTCATCCCCACGCCAGCGGAACGGGCGCGGGGTTTCTGGGCGGCTTGCTCGGGGGCACCGTGAACGTGGGCGGGCCCGCGTTGATGATCTACTTTCTGGAGATGCGGGTGTCTCCGCTGGTGATGGTGCAGGCCATCAACCTGGCCTTCCTGCTCGGCAAGAGCACGCAGGCGGTCACCTTCGGTGTTCTGGGCGTGCTGACGCCGGCACTCCTGCTGTTGTCGCTGCCGCTCGGGGTGATGGCCCTGATCGGGCTTCGCTCCGGCATGTGGCTGCGCGACCGCTTCTCCGCGGATGCCTACCGCGGCTGGCTGCGCGGTCTACTGTGGTTCCTTGGAGCCCTGCTGGTGCTGCAGTTCTTCCGGGATCTCTAGTGTTGGCGTGAAACACAGCCACGGAAAACACGGAAAAATACGGAACAGAGTTTAAATGTCCTTTAGTTTCCGTGATGTCCGTGTTTTCCGTGGCTCGTCTCGTCTTTTCATCTTTAAGGGTGGCCCCTGGCCTTGAGAACCCATTCCCCGAAACGCTTCAACAGCGCCTGGCTCTCGGGCGCCGGACGGATCGCGGTCAACAAATCCTCGGTGGAGCGGCCCTCTTCAGCCAGGATTTCTCGGTAATACCGTACGAAGCGGGCGATGATCCGTTCGTCGAACTCCGGGTGAAACTGGACGCCCCAGGCGCAGGGACCGAAGGCGAAACCCTGGTGCGGCTCCATCTCGCTGGCGCCAAGCAAGGTGGCCCCGGGTGGCAGAGCGCGCACCGACTGGCGGTGACTCAGCTGTGCCCACAGGCGCTTCGGCAGGACCGAGAAAAGGGGATCGTCTGCGGCGGCATCGGCCAGGGTGACCTCGACCGTGCCGACTTCGACGCCGCGCGGGTTGTAATCCACCTCCCCACCCAGCGCGTAGGCGAGCAGCTGGTGACCGAAGCAGATCCCGAGCACCGGAACCTCCCGGCGCACCGCGTCGGCGAGCCACTCCGCCGTACGCAGCATCCAGTCCGCTCGTTCGGTCACCATGGAGCCCGATCCGGTGATCGCGATGCCCGCGACGGAATCCAGTGGGGGAAGCGCCTCACCGTTCCCCGGATCGATCACCCGGACCACATCCGGCTCCCAGCCCATGCCGGCCGCGATCCAGTCCTCGTAATCACCGGCGACTGCGTCGAGCGAAGGGATCTTGCGCCCGGTCTTCAGGATCACCAGCGGTTTGTGTGTGCTCATCCCCGAAAGGCCCCCTTCGATGCGAGCCATTCCAGTTCCTCCCCGCTGCTCTCTCGCCCGAGCGCCGCATTGCGGTGCGGAAAGCGCCCGAAGCGCTGGATGATCTCCCGATGGTGCTCCGCCCAGCGCAGGTTGTCGACGAGATCTGCATCCCGGAAAAGCTGCACCGATCGCTCCTGATCGTCGCGCGCCTCGCTGTGCATGAACGGCAGGTACAGAAAAGCCCTGCCGGCATCGTCCAGATCCCGGTCCCAGCCGCGGTCGATGGCCTTGTGTGCGACTTCGCGTGAAAGCGCTTCGGTCGAGAAGCTCTCGGCCTGACCACGAAACATGTTCAACGGAAACTGGTCGAGGATGATCACGAGTGCCAGCGCCCCCTCGGGCGTGGTGTTCCAAGCCTCCAGTTCGCCTCGTGCGGCGGCCTGCCACACGTCCAGAAAGCGCTCGCGCAGGCGTGCATCGAATTCGGGAGTGGAGCGAAACCAGAACGGTCGCGTGTCGGCCGAAAACCAGAAATCGAGAACCTGCTCGGGATCGGCAGACATGACGGCACATCCTTTCAGTGGCTGATTGACCAAGCCTTCATTCTGCCCGGGTAACGGTGGCGTGAAAAAGCAGCCACGGAAGAACACGGACAACACATTGAACAGGACTTCTGTTTCCGTGGCTCGTACTTATATCGTCAGGGGTTGCGCAGGGCTACGAAAGTACGCTCAAGTTTACTGGCCCAAGCGCCTCTTGCGCTTCAAAACCTGAGGGAACACGAATGTTCCGGATCGGGCTGAAAGCGTACCGGAAGGGTATGGGTTGCGGTGTTTCCTGACCCTGATTAATTTTTTGGAATACGTTTCTTTTCTAATTCACACCGGGTATGCTGCACTGCATCGAACGCCCCGCCCGTCAGCGTCCGTTCATCCGATCTCACCGATCCCCACGAAATCGTCTACCTCGATGGGCGCCTCTCCCCAGTGGAGCGGCTGGACGGCGTTGGAGTTGTTCATGTCTGTTTCCAAGTTTGCCGGCCTCGGGCTGGTCGATCCTCTGTTGCGTGCGCTGGCCGAAGTCGGCTACGACGCGCCCACCCCCATCCAGTCCCAGGCCGTTCCCGAGGTCCTCAAGGGCCGCGATCTGCTGGCGGCCGCCCAGACGGGTACCGGCAAGACCGCCGGCTTCGTGCTGCCGATCCTGCAGCTGCTCGCCTCCCGCCCGGCCGTCAAGCCCGGAAATGGTCGTCCACGCTGCCTCGTGCTGACACCCACCCGCGAACTTGCGGCGCAGGTGCATGCTTCCGTGGTTACGTACGGGCGCTACATGGACCTGACGTCCACGGTGATTTTCGGGGGCGTCAACATCAATCCGCAGACCAAGGCGCTGCGTGGACGTATCGACATCGTCGTCGCAACGCCCGGACGTCTGCTCGACCACGTGGGGCAGAAAAACGTTGATCTCTCCGGCGTCGAGGTCCTGGTGCTGGACGAGGCCGACCGCATGCTGGACATGGGTTTCATCCACGACATCCGTCGTATCCTGAAGCTCCTTCCGGCCCGGCGTCAGAACCTGCTGTTCTCCGCGACCTTCTCGGATGACATCCGTCGGCTCTCCGACGGCATCCTGACCAACCCGGTCAGCGTTGAAGTCGCGGCCCGCAATACCGCCTCCGAACTCGTGCACCAGTCCGTTCACCTGGTGGAGACCCACCAGAAACGGGATCTGCTGAGCCACCTGATCCGTACCCATCGCTGGGAACAGGTACTGGTGTTCACCCGGACCAAGCACGGCGCCAACCGCCTGGCTGAAAAGCTCTCCAGCGACGGTATTCCCGCTGCGGCGATTCATGGCAACAAGAGTCAGGCCGCGCGTACCAAGGCCCTGGACCAATTCAAGAACCGCCGCATCGGCGTTCTGGTAGCCACCGACATCGCCGCCAGAGGCCTGGACATCGACCAGTTGCCGCAGGTGGTGAATTTTGAGCTGCCCAACGTACCCGAGGACTATGTCCACCGCATCGGGCGCACCGGTCGGGCCGGCAGCGTGGGTGCCGCGCTGTCGCTGGTGGACGGCGAGGAAATGCGTCTGTTGACCGGTATCGAGCGGCTCATCCGTCGTCCGATCGACCGGATTCAAACCGAAGGGTTCGAAGCCCCGAAGCCCTCCCGCGCGAGTGCGCCGGCGCCCTCGGTTCGTCCCGGCCGGCCCGGCCCGGGCTCGGCATCGCGCGGCGCACCACGTGCGGGTGGTCCCCGTCCGGGCGGCTCCGGCAACCGCCGTCCGCCTCAGGGCAGCAGCCGCGGCGGTCCCTCCCGGGGCAGCAGCCGGGCGCGCTGATCTTTACGGGGTCGCAGCCGCTTCCGGGGCATTCCGAGAGGCGGTTCGTCACCCGCCTCTCGGGGTGATCCGTCCCTCGGCCGTGTCCCGATCGATCTCGAGGTCGACCTCGCAGTATTCGGTGTTGCGCCCGACCGGCGTGGGATCATCCGCGCAGGCGCAGCCCGAAACAATGCTGGTGAAGAAGAGGCCGAGGTGAAGGTCGAGGCGCCCCGGTGATTCGCCAACGCGCAGAATCATCACGGCCAGATCATCCTCCAGCGCGATACTGCCCGTCCGTAGGGCCTGTTGCAGCCCCAGGGCATCGATTCCGGCTTCCGCAAGTTCACGTTGCAACGTGGCTTTGAAGTCCTGATTCCCATAAGCGCGAAGACTCTGGCGCAATTCCATCGTTCGTGTTCCTGATTCAGGCATCGCTTCCCCGGCGCCGTGGCTCCCATGCCCCGATCTCTCGGATCCTGTGGGAGCAACCCCGCGATGGGTGCTGGCAGGGTTTCGGATTCGGTATGAACGGATCCATTCCCCGAAGTGTAGCAACGCCATGTCGGGTGCAAGGAGGGGGGCGCGTCGAGCGTGAACTCCTGCGTGAAAAAGGGTACCAAGGCGTTACCTGAATCGAAACGCGCGGTGTGTAATGAAGGAACCGGGATTGTCTGAGGGAAGCACCACGGTCCTGTTCGACGGTGGCTGCCCCATGTGCCGGCGGGAAATCGCCCACTACCGGAAGCTCGACAGGGCGAACCGCGTCCACTGGCTCGACATCCACCGTGACCCGGATTCGGTGGCGGTGGCCGGGGTTTCCTGGGACGCGGCGATGCAACGCCTGCACGTGCTTCAGCCCGACGGTACGCTGCGTACGGGTGTCTACGCGTTCGTCGCGATCTGGCGCGAGTTGCCAGGCTACCGATGGCTGGCTCGCGTCGTGTCGGTCGTTCCGGGATTGGTCTTCCTGCTGGATCGGGCCTACGGGCGCTTTGCCCGCTGGCGCTGGCGACGGCGCTGCCGCGACGGGGTCTGCGCTTCGTGAGTCGAGGCTTTGTGCGCCCCCAGGTGGTGTGGTTCAAACGAGACCTGCGTGTGCAGGATCACCGACCGCTCGCGCGCGCGGTCGAGCAGGGCCCGGTCATTCCCCTGTACGTGATCGAGCCCGGACTCTGGGCGGAGCCGGATTCCGCCTGGAGGCATTGGTCTTTTGTCCGCGCCTGTCTGGTCACCCTGGATCGCGATCTGACCCGCCTGGGCCAGCCTCTGGTGCTGCGCAAGGGCGACGCGGTCGAGGTTCTGGACGATCTTCGGCGGGAAACGGGTTTCCGGGCATTGTGGTCGCATGAGGAAACGGGGAATCGTTGGACGTACGAGCGGGATCTCCGTGTGGCGGCCTGGGCACGCGAGCAGAGCGTGATTTGGACCGAACTGCCGCAGAATGGGGTGATCCGGGGGCTGCGCAACCGCGACGGTTGGTCCGCCCACTGGGAGCGGCGCATGTCCGAGACCCTGAGCGCATCGCCGGGCTCGCTGGCCCCCTCGGCGGTTCGGTCCGAGCCCCTGCCACGCGAGCCCGTGGACACGCTGCAGCCGGAACCCTCGGTACAGCCGCAAACGGGCGGCAGGGACCAGGCTGTGCGAACCCTGTCAGGCTTTCTGGAAACGCGCGGGATCGGCTACCAGCGCGGCATGTCCAGCCCACTGACCGCCTGGGAGTCCTGTTCCCACCTGAGTCCGCATCTCGCGTGGGGCAGTCTGTCGTTGCGGGAGGTGGTGCAGGCAACGCGAGAGCGGTCGGCGGGCCTCAAGGACGATCCCTGCGTGGAAGCCAGGGTCTGGAGACGCTCGCTGCGCGCCTTTGAGGAGCGACTGCACTGGCACTGCCACTTCATGCAGAAACTGGAATCGCGTCCCTTGATCGAATTCCGGAATCTGATGTCCGCCTGTGACGGGCTGCGGGAGTCGGAATTCGATCCCGTCCGTTTCCAGGCCTGGAGCCGAGGCGAAACCGGGTTTCCGCTGGTCGATGCCTGCATGCGTTCCCTGCGCGCCACCGGGTGGCTGAACTTCCGCATGCGCGCGATGCTCACCGCCTTCGCCGCGTACCATCTCTGGTTGCACTGGCGCGAGCCGGCGCTGCATCTGGCGCGCCTGTTTACGGACTACGAGCCTGGCATCCACTACAACCAGATCCAGATGCAGTCGGGGACCACCGGGATCAACGCATTGCGGATCTACAACCCGGTCAAACAGTCTCTGGAACAGGACACTGAAGGGCACTTCATTCGCCGTTGGGTTCCTGAACTCGGGCCTGTGCCGAACGGCTTTATCCACGAACCGTGGCAGATGCCGATCCCTCTGCAGCAGTCCCTGGGCGTTCGCATCGGGCAGGATTATCCGGCGCCGATCGTGGATCATCTCGCGAGCGCCCGCGCCGCACGCCAGCGTGTGATCGCGGTGCGCCGACAGCCGGAAAGCAAGGTGGAGAGCCGTACCATTCAGAAAACCATGGGCAGTCGGCGCGGCGCGCGTCGGCGCCGATCGACCGTGAGCACGCAGACGGAACTGGAGTTCTGAACCATGTATCGGATACGAACGATTCTGGGCGCGATGATCTTGTGTGCCGGTTTATGGGTCGTGGGCCTGATGCCGTCGGCGCACGCGCAGGCGTTGCTGGAGCCGTTGCGGGAGCCGGGCACCGCACTGTTGCTGCGGCATGCTTTGGCGCCGGGAACCGGTGATCCAGCGGGATTTCGGGTCGAGGACTGCGCGACGCAGCGCAACCTTTCCGACGCCGGCCGCGAACAGGCCCGTGCGCTGGGAACCCGATTGAAGGCATCGGGCATCGATGCGGCGCGTGTCTATTCCAGCCACTGGTGCCGATGCCTCGAAACGGCCCGGTTGCTCGATATCGGAGACGTTGAACCGCACCCGGCGTTCGACTCCTTCTTCCAGCGTCCCGGCGAGCGCGATGCGAGAACCCGCGCCGCTCGGGAGTTCTTGCGAACCCTGCCATCGGGTCCGCCGGTGGTGATCGTGACGCACCAGTTCAACATCCGTGCCCTGACTGGAGAGTCGACGGGGTCGGGGGCCGGCTGGCTGGTCCGCGTGACCGAGGATGGAGCGCTGGAGACGCTGGGCGAGCTGAGGTAAAACGCCGGCGCGCCCGGTCAGCCGCGTCTCTGGCCCAGCCTCGCGACCGGCAGACGCGCGGCCTTCCATTCCGGAAAGCCGTCCTCCAGACGCCGCGCGTTGAACCCGTGCCGCCGCAGGGCCTCGACGGCCTCGAACGCGAGCACGCAATAGGGGCCGCGGCAGTACGCGATGATGTCCCGGTCTCTCGGGAGCTGGACGAGATGCTCTTCGAGCTCCTCGAGCGGAATGTTGATGGCACCCTTCACATGGCCGGCCCGGTATTCGTGCGCGGGCCGAACGTCGATGACCGTGACCTCTCCCTTGCGCGCGAGCTTCAGCAACTCCCGGGGCTCCACCGGCGTGACGTTGTCCCGGCTGTCGAACGCCTGTCGCACGATACGATCCACCTCGGCAAGCTGTGCCTCGGCGATGCGGCGTATTCCCGAGATGACTGCGGTGATTTCGGTTTCGTCGCTGAGGGAATAGATCACCTGAACCCCCTCGCGTCGCGATCGGACCAGGCCGCCATCGCGCAGCACCTGAAGGTGGTGGGAGGTATTGGCCATCGGGAAGCCGGTCGCATGCGCCAGATCGTCCACGCCGCGTTCACCCTGAGCCAACGCCTCCAGCAATTCCAGGCGTACGGGGCTGGCCAGTGCCTTGGCCACCCGTGCGAAGTGGGTCAGCAGCTGTTGTTTGGCCGTTGCTGCGTGGGCGTTCATCAGCGTTTGGGTCGTGTCAGGGGCAACCTGGATGAGGGTTCAGTGTAAACGATTCAGAAAGGTCAGGCTGCGGCGGCCTCATCGCCGGCGGGGATGGTTCCGTGCCGGGGTGATGCCGTGGGGGATACTCGTGCGTCCGGTCACCCGCATGAAATCCGGGTTCAGTCACGATCCCGTTGGGAAGAGTTCTTCACGACGCTGAACGCATCGAGCGCGGCCTGGCGGCTCTGCTGCAGATCGACCACGGGGTCCGGGTAATCGGGGTACAGCGCCCGATCCACGCGTTTGCCACCGTGGCCCCAGGGCGCATGAATCGCCGAATCGGGCACGCGTTGCAATTCGGGGACGTGGCGTCGGACATATCGGCCCTCGGGATCGAAGCGTCTGCCCTGGAGGACCGGGTTGAAAATGCGGAAGTAGGGAGCGGCATCGGCACCTGAACCCGCGGCCCATTGCCAGCCCAGAGTGTTGGCGGCGAGGTCGGCATCGACCAGCGTGTCCCAGAACCAGCGCGCCCCGTGCAGCCAGTGCATGCGCAGATTCTTCGTCAGCAGCGAGGCCACGATCATGCGCGACCGGTTGTGCATCCATCCGGTCCGCCACAGTTCGCGCATGGCGGCATCGACGATCGGGATGCCGGTCCGGCCCCGCTGCCAGGCGTGCAGATCGTCCGCCGATTCGCGCCAGGGGAAGGCCGCAAATTTCGGGTTCAGCGGCTCCTCGGTGGTGTGGGGGAAATGGAAGATCAGATGGTGCGCGAATTCCCGCCAGCCCACCTCGCGTACGAAATGTTCCGCTCCACCGGACTCCGGGTCATGCCCGGCCTCACGCAGGGCGTGCACGATCTGGCGTGGTGAGATCTCCCCGAAATGCAGGTGTGGCGAGAGGCGGGAAGTCCCGGGCTGGGCGGGGATTTCGCGCATTTCCCCGTACCGGTGGACCGGATCGTCCAGGAATGCCTCGAGCCGTTGCAGTGCGCCCGTTTCCCCGGGACTCCAGCTGCTCGCCAGGCCGGCGTCCCAGGGCTTTTCAGGCAGCAGTTCGAGCGAGGCAAGGCGCTCCGTCGCGGGCCAGGCGTCCGGACTGCGAAGATGGGTCGGCCGGCGCAGGACAGGCGCATCGATTCCGATCCGCTTGCTCGCCTTCCAGAATGGCGAAAACACCTTGTAGGGATCGCCGGCGGCTGAACGGACGCACCAGGGCTCGTTCAGCAGGGCCGCGTTGAAACTCGAAACGGTGCATCCGTCGGCACGCAAGGCCTTCTTGAGCGCCTGGTCGCGCCGTATCACCGCGGGCTCGTAGAGGCGGTTCCAGAAAATCGCGTCGGCCCCGGTTTCCCGCACCAGTTGTCGCAAGCTCTCGAGGGAAGGGCCGCGGCGCAGGGTCAGTCGGCTGTCCAGGCTCTCCAGTTGGGACCGGAGGTGGTTGAGACTGTGATGCAGCCACCAGTTGGATGCGGACCCGGGCTGCCAGGGTGCTTCTTCCTTCGGGGCATGGATGTAGACCGGGATGACCGGTTGTCCGCGTTCCACCGCTGCGTGCAACGCGGGCTGGTCCGCAAGCCGCAGGTCCCGGCGCAGCCAGACCAGGCTGGCCCCCATCAGCGTGCGCGCACCATCGGTCGGACGGCGGTGAACCCGCCATCGACCGGCAGGATCTGTCCCGTGATC
>SLNI01000188.1 GCA_007133115.1 Thioalkalivibrio sp.
ACGTTTTCCGCCGGGCTGATGTATCCACGCCGGATCAGTTCTCGCGCGAAACGGCGGGTGATCCGCTCGAGGGCCTGTTCGTCGTATTGCCTTGGATCGATGCGCAGCCCGCCTTTCGAGCCGCCAAAGGGAACGTCGACTACCGCACATTTGTAGGTCATGAGCGCCGCCAGGGCCTCAGCATGATCCTGCCCCATGTCGGGGGAGTAACGAAGACCTCCCTTCACCGGCAGGCGGTGAGTGGAATGCACCGCGCGCCATCCCGTGAACACTTCGATGCGCCCGTCCAGGCGAACCGGAAAGCTCACCTGGATTACCGAGTCACAGCGCTTCAGGGCATCGCCCATGCCTTCCGGAAGATCCAAAAGGGCGAGGGCTCGATCGACCATCCGTCCCACGCTGGTCCGAAAGCCAGTGTGCGGCGCTGTCGAAGAGGCCATGACGTCAACTCCTGGTGCGTGGGTTGCCTGCACTACCCCGGCTGCGATCCGGACGGATTCCCGAGACTCGTTGTCTGGAGCATAGCATTCGTCCGAGGGGCATGCGGAGCGCTCGCCGCAATTCGAATATCATGCGCCGTGCGCAGCCCCATGAACCCTGCGCGACAGGCAAAGGAACCGGGATACCAGGCACGATGAATCGATCCGCGTTTGAGAATCCCCGCGGCGCACGCCGTTTCTGCATTGCCCCGATGATGGACTGGACGGACCGCTGGTGCCGACGTTTCCACCGGTTGCTGACCCGCGAGGCCTGGCTGTATACGGAGATGCTGCATGCCAACGCGATCCTGCACGGAGACCGTCGCTTTCTGCTGGGGTATGACCGCCAGGAGCATCCGGTCGCGGTGCAACTGGGAGGCTCCGACCCGAAGGTCCTGGCCGAAGCCGCACGCATCTGTGTCGGCTTCGGGTATGACGAGATCAATCTGAATGTGGGTTGCCCGTCCGAGCGGGTGCAATCCGGAGCGTTTGGTGCCTGCCTGATGGCGACTCCGGATGTTGTCGCCGAGTGTGTCGAGGCGATGGCTCGGGCGGTGGCTGTTCCGGTTACGGTCAAGCACAGGATTGGGATCGACCATCAGGACTCCGAAGCGGACCTGCGCGCGTTCGTTTCGCGGGTGATGGACGCTGGATGCCAAACCTTCATCGTGCACGCGCGAAAAGCCTGGCTCCAGGGTTTGAGTCCGGCCGCGAACCGGGAGGTGCCGCCTCTGGATTATGGACGGGTCCATCGGCTTAAACAGGAATTCCCCGGACTGGAAATCATTCTGAACGGGGGCATCGAATCGCCGCAGGAAGGTCTCGTGCATCTGGAAAGGGTGGACGGCGTGATGCTGGGACGTGCGGCTTATCATCGACCCTTCGAACTGGCCGAGGTCGATCGGCTGTATTACGGGGCCGAACGCATTCCTACCCGCACCGATGTTCTTGAGGGATTGCTCGTCCTCGCCGAGGAAATGCAGAGTCGTGGCGAGCCCTTGGTCCGGCTGACCCGCCACATCCTCGGCCTGTTTCACGGCGAACCCGGAGCGCGGCGCTGGCGGCGCGTGCTGACCGAGCACGGGCGCGGGGAGGGCAGTGGCCCGGAGCTGATCGAGGCGGCGGCGCGATACTGCCGTTGACCGACCGTGCGCGACCGCAGACGGTCGGTTAGCGGGGCAGGTCGCTGGTTCCCATGAGCCATGCGTCGACGGCGCGGGCGCACTGGCGACCCTCGCGGATCGCCCAGACCACCAGGGACTGGCCACGCCGCATGTCACCCGCGGCAAACAGGCCCTCCACCGAGGTGTAGTAGGCCTTTTCGCCCTCGGTCGCGCCCTTCACGTTGCCGCGCGCATCGAGTTCCAGGCCGGCCGCGTCCCGCATTTCCGCGATCATGCCTTCGTGCACCGGGTGCACGAAGCCCATCGCAAGCAGCACGAGATCGGCTCGAAGTTCGCCTTCGCTACCGGGCACCTCGGACATCTGCCAGCGGCCCTGTTCGTCGCGGTCCCAGCGCACGAGTACGTAACGTACCGCGCGCAGGTTGCCCTTGCCGTCGTCGACGAACGCCTTGGTGGCCACATTCCACATCCGGTCGCAGCCTTCTTCCTGGGAAGACGACGTGCGCAGCCGGTTCGGCCAGTCCGGCCAGGTCAGACCCTTGTCTTCGCGCTCGGGCGGTTTGTCGAGGATCTCGATCTGCGTGACCGAGCGTGCCCCGTGGCGATTCGATGTGCCGATGCAATCGGAGCCGGTGTCGCCGCCGCCGATCACCACCACGTGCTTGTCCTGAGCGCTGATGAAGTCATCATCGGGAACGAAGACGCCCTGCACCCGCTTGCTGTTACGGGTAAGGAAATCCATCGCGAAATGAACACCGTTCAGTTCCCGCCCCGGAACGGGCAGATCCCGTGGCGCTTCCGCACCGCCTGCCATGACGACGGCGTCATACTTCTCCCGCAAACGGGACATGGGGATGTCGCCACCGATATGCGAATTGGTGTGGAACTCCACACCCTCGGTGCGCATTTGCGCCATGCGGCGATCGATCAGCGTCTTGCTCAGCTTGAAGTCCGGAATCCCGTAGCGGAGCAAGCCGCCGATGCGATCGGACTTCTCGAAGATGGCAACCTGGTGCCCGGCTCGAGCCAGCTGCTGCGCGCAGGCGAGGCCTGCGGGGCCGGAACCGACGATGGCGATCCGCTTGCCAGTGCGCCGCTGCGCGACCTGTGGCTTGATCCAGTCCTCGGCCCAGGCCTTGTCCACGATGGCGCATTCGATCGACTTGATCGTGACAGGAACGTCGTCGAGGTTCAGCGTGCAGGATGTCTCGCACGGTGCCGGACAGATGCGCCCGGTGAACTCGGGGAAATTGTTGGTGGAGTGCAGCGTTTCGATCGCGTGACGCCACTCACCGCGATAGACGAGGTCGTTCCAGTCGGGGATCAGGTTGTCGACCGGGCAGCCCTGATGGCAGTAGGGAATCCCGCAGTCCATGCAGCGCGCGCCCTGCTCGGCAATCTCGGAATCCGGAAGCGGGATCACGAACTCCCGGTAATGCACCACGCGGTCGGATGCGGGCTCATAACGCCGGTCCTGGCGCCCGATTTCCATGAATCCGGTCGGCTTACCCATGTACGGCCTCCTTCTGAGACTGACTGGCGACCAGCGGCCGTTGCGCCATGGGCGGGCGGCTTTGGCGGGTCTGCATCTTTTCCAGTGCCTGGCGGTAATCCACCGGCATGACCTTGACGAAGAGACTGGCATACTTCGACCAGTCTTCGAGGATGCGCTGGGCAACCTCCGAACCGGTGTATTCCAGGTGCTGCTCGATGAGGAGGCGCAGGCGCATGCGGTCATGACGGGTCATGTCATGGCGGATGTCCACAAGGCCATGGGACTCCATATCGCCACCCTGGTGATCGAGGGCCTCCAGCGCATCGTCCTCTTCCGGAACCGGTTGCAACTCGACCATGGCCAGGTTGCAGCGCTCCTCGAAGGTACCGTCCTCGTCCAGCACGTAGGCGATGCCGCCGGACATGCCGGCTGCAAAGTTGCGCCCGGTCGGGCCAAGACAGACCATGATGCCGCCGGTCATGTATTCACACCCGTGGTCTCCAACCCCCTCGACCACCGCGATGGCGCCCGAGTTGCGCACGCAGAAGCGCTCGCCCGCCACGCCGCGGAAGAAGCATTCACCACTGATGGCTCCATACAGCACGGTGTTGCCGACGATGATGTTGTCCTCGGCGCGTGCGATGGCGGAGTTTTTCGGGGGATAGATGATCAGGCGTCCGCCGGAAAGCCCTTTGCCGACGTAATCATTGGCCTCGCCTTCGAGTTCGATGGTCACGCCCTTCGCCAGCCAGGCACCGAGGGATTGCCCACCGGTACCGCGCGCACGAATGTGAATGGTGTCGTCCGGGAGTCCGGCATGGCCGTATTTCTCGGCGACACGTCCGGACAGCATCGTTCCCACCGTCCGGTTGAAATTCTTCAGCGTCGTTTCGATGACCACGGGTTCGCCACGTTCCAGCGCGGGCTGTGCCTGGCGGATCAACTCGTGATCAAGCGCCTTGTCCAGGCCATGGTCCTGGGTTTCGCAGTTGAACCGAGCGACATCAGGCCCCACATCCGGTTTGGCCAGAAGGCGGGAGAAATCGAGACCGTGGGCCTTCCAGTGCTGGATCGCCTTGCGCATTTCCAGCCGGTCCGACTGACCAATCATCTCGTTTACGGTGCGGAAGCCGAGTTGGGCCATCAGCTGGCGCACTTCTTCGGCAATGAAGAAGAAGAAATTGATCACGTGCTCGGGCTGGCCGGTGAAACGCTTGCGCAACTCCGGATCCTGCGTCGCCACACCCACCGGGCAAGTGTTCAGGTGGCACTTGCGCATCATGATGCAGCCTTCGACGATCAGCGGCGCGGTGGCGAAACCGAATTCGTCGGCACCAAGGAGCGCCCCCATCACCACGTCACGGCCCGTGCGCATGCCACCGTCCACCTGAACCGCGATGCGTCCGCGCAGGCGGTTGAGCACCAGGGTCTGGTGCGTCTCGGTCAGGCCGATTTCCCAGGGGCTGCCGGCGTGCTTGATGGAGGTCAGTGGGCTGGCGCCGGTGCCGCCATCGTATCCGGCAATGGTGACATGATCCGCGTGGGCCTTGGCTACGCCGGCGGCCACGGTGCCCACACCGACTTCGGACACCAGCTTTACCGAGATGCGGGCCCGGGGATTGGCGTTCTTGAGGTCGTGGATCAGCTGGGCCAGATCCTCGATCGAGTAGATGTCGTGATGTGGAGGCGGGGAGATCAGACCGACCCCGGCTGTGGAGTGGCGCACGCGGGCGATCTGGGCGTTCACCTTGTGCCCGGGCAACTGGCCACCCTCACCAGGCTTCGCACCCTGAGCGATCTTGATCTGGATGTCGTCGGCATTCACCAGGTATTCGGCGGTCACGCCAAAACGGCCGGAAGCGACCTGTTTGATCGCGGAACGCTGGGGATTGCGGGAACCATCCGACAACGGCAGGAAACGGTCCGATTCCTCGCCGCCTTCCCCGGTATTGGACTTGCCGCCGATCGCGTTCATGGCGCGGGCCAGGGTCGAATGCGCTTCGTGCGAAATCGACCCGAAGGACATCGCTCCGGTGGCGAAACGCTTGACGATCTCGGACGCGGGCTCCACTTCCTCCAGCGGGACCGGCTGCTCGGTGAAACGGAATTCCATGAGGCCGCGGAAGGTGAGCAGACGCTCGTTCTGCTCATTGATCAGTTGCGAATATTCGGCGAAGGTCTTCGCGTCATTCGCACGGGTTGCGTGCTGCAGCTTGGAGATCGTTTCCGGGGTCCACACGTGGTCCTCGCCGCGCAGACGGTAGGCGTAATCGCCGCCGACGTCCAACTGGCGACGGTAGATGTGCGCGCCGCCGTAGGCCAGCGTGTGCCAGTGCACGGCTTCCTGGGCCACCTCGGGCAGGCCGATACCCTCGACACGGCTCTGGGTGCCGGTAAAGTACTGCTTCAGGAAGGCGTTGCTCAGGCCCACCGCATCGAAGATCTGCGCGCCGCAGTACGATTCCAGCGTCGAGATGCCCATCTTGGACATGACTTTCAACAACCCCTTGCCGACCGCCTTGATGTAGCGCTTCTGTGCTTCCTCGAAACTCAGACGCTCCGGCAGACGGGGCAGCATCGACTGGATGGTATCGAAGGCGAGGTAGGGGTTGATCGCTTCGGCGCCATAGCCGGAGAGCGTGGCGAAGTGATGCACTTCCAGCGCGGCAGCGGTTTCCACCACGATCCCAGAACTCGTGCGCAGGCCGCGATGGATCAGGTGATGATGGACGGCGGAAGTTGCCAGCAGCATCGGAATCGCAATGTGATCCCGATTGGTGTTGCGGTCGGACAGGATCAGGATGTTGTAGCCATCGAGCACGGCCTGTTCGGCCTCGGCACACAGGCGATCGATCGCCGCCGCCATGCCTTCGGCACCTTCGTCAGCCTTGTAGACGGTATCCAGCGTGCGTGTGCGGAAGGCTCCCGCGGAGCTGTACTCGATGTTCCGGATCCGTTCCAGGTCCTGGTTGCTCAGGACCGGCTGCGGGGTTTCGAGGCGCCAATGCTGCCCGGCTTCGTCGATGCCCAGCAGGTTCGGGCGGGGGCCGATGATGCAGACCAGCGACATCACCAGTTCCTCGCGGATCGGATCG
Source organism: Thioalkalivibrio sp. (assembly GCA_007133115.1). Taxonomy (GTDB): domain Bacteria; phylum Pseudomonadota; class Gammaproteobacteria; order Ectothiorhodospirales; family Ectothiorhodospiraceae; genus Thioalkalivibrio. The sequence goes on from SLNI01000188.1 coordinate 6,194, forward strand.
ATCGGCGGATTGGTGACCTGTGCGAAATTCTGCTTGAAGTAGGTTGAGAGGTGCTTCGGTCGACCGGACAGCACCGAGGGCGGGTTGTCCGCGCCCATGGATCCGATGGCTTCCTGGCCGGTGACCACCATCGGGGTCAGCAGGAACTTGAGATCCTCCTGCGAATAGCCGAATGCCTGTTGCAGGTCGAGCAGAGTCGCCTCATCCGGTGCCATGGGGCCGACGTTGGTTGGGAGGTCTTCGAGGCGGATCTGCGTCTTCTTCAACCATTCGCCATACGGGCGCGCTTCTGCAAGCTGGGTCTTCACCTCGTGGTCGTCGATGATCCGACCCTGCTCCAGGTCGATCAGCAGCATCTTGCCCGGCTGCAGGCGCCACTTCTTGACGATCCGCTCCTCGGGGATATCGAGCACGCCCATCTCCGAGGCCAGAATCACGAGGTCGTCATTCGTCACGAGGTAACGGGCAGGACGCAGACCGTTGCGATCCAGCGTCGCGCCGATCTGACGCCCGTCGGTGAACGCCATCGCTGCCGGCCCGTCCCAGGGCTCCATCAAGGCCATGTGATATTCGTAGAAGGCGCGGCGCTTCTCATCCATCAGGGTGTTGCCGGCCCAGGCTTCGGGGATCAGCAGCATCATGGCGTGGGCCAGCGAATAGCCGCCCATCACCAGCAACTCCAGCGCGTTGTCGAAACAGGCCGAGTCCGATTGCCCCTCCGGAATCAGGGGCCAGATGGTGGCGAGATCGTCACCCAGCACTTCGGAGCTCATGGTGTGGCGGCGTGCGGCCATCCAGTTCAGGTTGCCGCGCAATGTATTGATTTCGCCGTTGTGGCAGATCATCCGGAACGGCTGGGCGAGGTCCCAGGTCGGGAAGGTGTTCGTGGAGAAACGCTGGTGCACCAGCGCAAGCGCGCTCACGAAGCGCTCGTCGCGCAGGTCCAGATAATATTGACCCACCTGGTAGGCGAGCAGCATGCCCTTGTAGTTCAACGTCCGGGAGGACATGGAAACGACGTAGTACGGGGTATTCTCGAACCCGGTCGCACGGATCTCGTTGTCCATGCGCTTGCGGATCACGAACAGCTTGCGTTCGAACGCGTCCTGGTCGGCACAATCTGCCGAACGACCGACGAACACCTGCCGAACCACGGGTTCGGAGGGCAGCACGCTCTCGCCGAGGTCGCTGTTGTCCACCGGGACATCGCGCCAGCCCAGGATTTTTTGTCCAGCGCTCTCGAGGTGACGCCGGATGATCGCTTCCATGGTCTCCCGCGGTTCCCGTTCCTTCGGGAGGAAGATCATCCCGACGGCATACGCTCCCGGCGGCGGCAGTTCGAAGCCGACACTGGCACGCAGGAAGGCGTCCGGCATCTGCACGAGGATACCGGCGCCGTCGCCAGCCTTGGGATCCGCGCCGACCGCGCCACGGTGATGAAGACGCTCGAGCAGCTCGAGGCCCTGAGCGACGATGCGATGGCTCTTCTCGTTCCGGATGTGGCATACGAAGCCGACACCGCAGGAGTCTCGCTCGAGTTCAGGGTCGTACATGCCCTGCGCGGGGGGGAAGGCGCGAATGCTCATGGCTGGACCTCGTGGCTACCTGGTTGTTACTGGACACTGGAGCTGGCGTCGCGTTCCAGCAGTCCCATCGGACGTGACGAGCGGGTCCGCACCCCGGCGGAGGCGGACCCACAACCCGCAAGATTATGGATCACGCAGCAATCGTGCCATTTCCGAGGCGCGCCGTGTGGCGATGCTGCATCGGACACCCGGGCCATGATGCCCCAGGGTGGTGCGGGCGACTTGCAGCGTGCCCCAAAAAGTGACCAGAGACCGGATCCGGCCGGGTTGGGAAAATGAGGGGGATGACGACCCCCAGAGCCGCGGAAAAATAACCCGTACGCGGCCGGGCGGTCAAGAATGGTCGGGCCCGGACACCGCCCTTCGGCGCGTCGCGCCGAGCGCTCAAGGGCCGGACTCCACAGCCGGCTCGATCCGCGCCTCGGCCAGGAGTTGCGTCAGCAACGGACGCAGCGCGGGGAGGTGCTCAAGCCACTCGGCCGGGAGGATCGTTTCGGCGACACAGAACCGTTCGGCCTCTTCGGCGCGCAATCCATGGGTATGGAGCGCCTGTCCGGCGAAGAACAGGGTGATGCCCCCGGGCTCGTGCATCCAGAAACGGCGCAGGTCGGGATCGATCCGGTAAACGACCCGGGGATCGAGGTGAGCTGCTGTTGGAGGAGTGGATGCCCCCTCGGGTTCGGACTCCTCATCCTGCGAATCCGGCCGCGTGAGGAATGCACCGAAAAAACGGTCCAATGCCCCGGAATCAAGAGCGAGCCGCGCCAGTAGCCCGTCGCGCAGGGCCCTGCGATCCCCGTCCGACAGTTCATGCGCGTGTGTGGACACTCGGCGACCGGGATCCACGAAGCGATCGGGTCCAACTTCGTGCAGGCGTTCCTCCAGAAAGGCGCCGACGAGATCGCGCCAGGAGGGAGCTCGAAACCCGATGGACCAGGTCATGCAGTCTTCGTCCATCGCCAAACCGAGATGCGGGATGCCGGGCGGAAGGTACAGCATGTCGCCGGGTTCCAGCACCCATTCGGATGTGGCGCTGAAGCTGCGGAGGATCGCCAGCGGCAGCGCGGGCAGACAGATCGGCGCTTCCGGCGGCGGCTCCTGGATCTGCCACCGACGCCGTCCCTGAGCCTGGAACAGGAAGACGTCATAGGCATCGATATGGGGGCCGACCGAGCCATCGCGAACCGCGTAGGAAATCATCAGGTCGTCCCGCCGCCAGCGCGGAATGAAGTCGAACTGTTCGAGCCAGAACGGAGCCTCGGACCAGTAGTGCTCGATCTGGGAGACCAGCAGCGTCCAGGCCGTCTCCGGGAGCGTGGCAAAGCGCTCCGGATCGAACGGCCCGTATTCCACCGACCAATCGCGGCGCTCGGGGTGGCCGAGCACCAGCCGCGAACGCACACCCGGCTCGCAGGCCATTCCCGCAAGCTCTTCCGCATCGATGGGGTTTTCGAAGTTCGGGAACGCCTGACGCACCACCAGCGGCCGACGCTGCCAAAAGTCGGCGAGGAATGCCTCGACGCCGAGTTCGCCTAGCGGGGAATGCACGGACACGGCGATGGCTCAGCGTTCCGGGAGTTGCGCCGTCAACTCCCGGGCAAGGCCGATATAACGCGCCGGCGTCAGCGCACGCAGCCGGTCACGGGCCTCGGCGGGGATATCGAGGCCGTCAATGAACTGGCCCATCTTTTCGGCAGAGATGCGTTGCCCCCGGGTCAGTTCCTTGAGCTTCTCGTAGGGCGACTCGACGCCATACCGGCGCATCACCGTTTGCACCGCTTCTGCCAGGACTTCCCAGTTGGCGTCCAGATCCGCCTGCATGCGCGCGGGGTCGGCTTCCAGCTTACCCAGACCGCGCTGGAAGGAACGGTAGGCGATCAGCGACCAGGCAAAGGCCACGCCGATGTTCCGCAGGACGGTGGAATCGGTGAG
>SLNI01000130.1 GCA_007133115.1 Thioalkalivibrio sp.
GAGAAGGCCGCGATGCGATCGAGGCTGCGTTCGTTGAAGACCTTGAAATCACGTGATTCGACACGACCCCCGGCCGGGTCGCGGAAAAGCCGGATGACTGAACTCATCAAGTCGCTCCTGACAGTAACGGGTGAAGTCCGCGTATGCCGCGGAATCGGGCGCGCATGGAATGGGGCGCCGCGAACACTATCGCGCCCAATCACTTTGCGCCCAATGGGTGGGCGACGGTAACAGGCATCAACCCTGGCGGCAACCCTCTTGCGGGCCCCTCGCGTTGCGAAGCCGGGGTTGATCTTTTAGCCGAATCTGACAGTCTTGTTCCGGGTCACGAGGAGCTGCGATGCATCCGGAATTTCCGCAGGAAGGCGTCATTCACCTGAACCATGCCGCCGTCGGACCCTGGCCGCGACGAACCGCGCAGGCGGTAGCCGCGTTCGCTCAGGAGAACCTCGTGAGCGGATCGCGCCGTTACCCCAGCTGGCTGCGCATCGAGCAGGAAACGCGGGTGCAGGCGCAGGCGTTGATTGGAGCAGAGACGCCGGAGGACATGGCCTTCGTCAAGAACACCTCGGAGGCGTTATCGATGGTCGCCTTCGGCCTGCAATGGTCGGCGGGTACCAACATCGTGATTCCGCGTGACGAGTTTCCCTCCAACCGCGTCGTGTGGTGGATGGCGGCCCGCCGTTTCGGACTGGAACTGCGTGAAGTCCCCTTGCCGGCAAAAGAACCGGAACAGGCCCTGCTGGAGGCCTGCGACGGAAACACCGCGTTGCTCGCCAGCAGTGCGGTGCAGTTCGCGACCGGCCTCAGGCTCGACCTCGAGTCGCTGGGCGCCGCGTTACATCATCGCGGCATTCTGTTCTGTGTCGATGCGATCCAGCACCTGGGCGCCCTGCCCTTCGATGTGCACCAGTACCATGCCGATTTCGTGATGGCCGATGCCCACAAATGGCTGCTGGCCCCCGAAGGCATCGCGCTGTTCTACGTCCGGCCCGACATCCGGGATCGACTGACCTTGAACGAGTTCGGCTGGCACATGCTGGAAGACCCGGGCGATTACCAGACCTACACGCTCGAACCGGCGCACAGCGCGCGAAGATTCGAGCCTGGAAGCCCGAATATGCTGGGAATCCATGCCTTGAATGCGAGCCTGGAGCTGCTGCTGGAAACCGGTTTGGAAACGATCGCGACGCGGATTTCGGAACACTGGGACATGCTTTGCAGCGGGCTCGAAGCCATCGGCTGTTCGATCCTCACATCGCGCGAGCACCACGCGGGCATCCTGACTTTTCGCCCCGCCAAAGGCAGCAGCGAGGCGCTGTTCAGAACATTGCAGGAAGAGGGGGTGCTCTGTGCCTTGCGCGGAGGCGGCATCCGCTTCTCGCCACATTTCTACCTGGAACCGGAGGCGTTGGAAAATGCGCTGGCGATCACCAAGGCGCAGCAGCGTAGTCCAGACGACTGACTGCCATGGAGCTCAGCCCCCCTGCCGATGAAACCCCCTCCCCGCTTGCGGGGGAGGGTTGGGGAGGGGGCGATTTTCACGTCAAAGGGTGTGGGTTCGGCTTGCCGAGCTCAGCAGCCCACCGAGATGGGTTTCGATCAGCCGACGCGTCGCCCCCTTGTCGGTGGAATTGAACTGCACGCCGATGCCGCGAACCCGGTTGCCCTGGGCGCGCGCGGGGGTGATCCAGACGACGCGCGAAGGCGCGGGTACCCGTTCGGTTTCGTCAGGCAGAGTCAGCAGGACCAGGACTTCATCCCCCAGCTTGAAGGGTTTCTCGGTAGGGACGAACAACCCGCCGTTGCTGACGAAGGGCATGTAGGCGGCGAAAAGTGCGGACTTCTCGCGTACGGCCATGGTAAGGATGCGGCTGGTGCTGGTGCTAGGACCAGTGCTGGGGCCAGTGCTGGTGCTCATCACGCTGGCTCCATCCGATCGCCGAAACCCTCGACACCTCGCGCGGGGTGCGCGTGGTTCGACTCGACGAGGGGATTGCACGGGCGTATCCGACCATCATTCTCCACAGTTTCCTCTCCGAAAACAGCACTGGCTAAGGTAAAAGGACGACTCACGCATTGCCGTTCGTCAGTCGCAGCACCATGGACTCACAACGCAACTCAGGATTCAGCGGCGCATCCGCCTCACGCTGCCAACGCAGAGACTCCAGGCTCAACTGTGCCAATTCATGCCGCCCAAGTCTACGAGCGAAGGCCTCCAGAACCCGCCGATCGAACAGGCGACCGAAGTCGTTATGCAGCCCGGTGGCCAGATAATAGTGCGCGGATAGCAACAGGCATTGCAACCGGGGAATCAGGGACTTCAGATCACACTGGCGAAACGCGGTCACGGTCGGGAAGGGCGTGTCCTGCGTGAGCAGACTGACCAGAGCCTCCCGGTCCTGCCGCCAGTTCTCCACGGCGGCGGCGTCCCGGATCAGTTCCAGCGCCCCCAGCGGGCGATTCAGGCTCGCCGCGAGCGCTTCGTCCACGGCCATCCCGGACCCGTGGCAGTCGCCCAACCAGGCCCGAACCGTCGCGACCGGTGGGGGCGGAACCCGTAACAGCCGACAACGGCTGCGGATCGTCGCGGGAAGCCGAGCCGATCGCGTCGCGGCAAGCACGATCATCGCACCTGCAGGGGGTTCTTCCAGAGTGCGCAACAGCGCATTGGCGGCATTGACGGTCATCGCTTCCGCGGGCTCGATCAATACCAGTCGCGCTGGTCCGGAATGGCTCAGGCTGAGGAAGTCGGTTATGCCTCGAACCGCTTCGATCAGGATTTCCTTGCCCACCTCTTCCGGCGTGACCTCAAGGATTTCCGGGTGTATACCACCGAGGAAGGCGTGACAGCCGTTGCAATTCCCGCAGGGCAGGAGCGCGTCATCCGCACGCGTGCAGGCGACGCGCTGCAGGAATGCGCGCGCCAGAACCCCCTTGCCCACTCCGAACGGCCCCGTGAGCAGTAAACCCGAAGGCAACTGCCCCTCGGCAGACAGCCCCAACAGCCGTTCCAGGGGCGGTCGCAGCCAAGGTGGAAACTCCGGTTCGCAGCCTGCGTTCATCCCGTGCTCTTCAATGACCCTGCGCCTGCTGCCACTCGTCCCAGATGCGCACGACGGCAGTGGATACGGACTCGAGATCCTGCGCCCCGTCAATGATGCGATAGCGATCCGGGAAGCATCGGGCGCGTTCGAGATAGGCGCTGCGTGCGCGCTCGAAGAAGGCGACATCCTCGTTCTCGATACGGTCCCGCTTGCCGCGTGCGAGCGCCCTCTGTAGGCCGACTTCCACGGGAACGTCGAGAATCATCACAAGGTCGGGACGCAGTTCACCCTGCAGCCAGCCTTCGAGGGTGGCGACCCGTTCGCTGCCCAGGCCGCGCCCCGCTCCCTGGTAGGCGAAACTCGCATCGGTGAAACGATCGCAGAGCACCCAGGCGCCCTGCTCCAGCTGCGGACGGATGACCTGGGCCAGGTGTTCGGCGCGTGCGGCGAATATGAGGAGTAGCTCGGTTTCCGCAGCCATTTGCCCGATATCCGGATCGAGCAGCAGTCCGCGCAGTTTCTCGCCCAGCGCAGTACCCCCGGGTTCACGTGTGACCACAACCGGCTCGCCGGCGTCCACAAGACGCTGGACGAGCAGCTCCATCTGGGTCGACTTGCCGGCGCCTTCGATCCCTTCGAAGGTCACGAAGCGCCCCCGTTGCGGTTGACTCATCGCCCGCCTCCATAACGGCTGGCATCCCCACCCAGCTGATGCAGGATGACCGCGGCACGATGTTCGGCATAGGTCTTCGAAAAGACATGGGTGCCATCGTTCCGGGAAACGAAGAACAGTGCGTCGGTATCCGCTGGATGGGCCGCCGCCATCAGCGAAGCCCGGCCGGGAAGTGCGATTGGCGTCGGTGGCAAGCCTGCCCGCGTGTAGGTGTTGTAGGGATGATCACGGCGCAGCTCCGCACGGGTGAGTCGGGTCGTTCCCGGCTCCTGAGCGTACAGCAGGGTCGGATCGGTCTGCAGCCGCATCCCCTTGCGCAGGCGGTTGACGAACACGCCGGCGACCAACCCACGTTCCTCGGCCTGCCCCGTTTCCTTTTCCACGATGGACGCCAGAATCAGGAGTTCGTAGGGGGACGCAACGGGATGGTCCTCGATCCGGGACTCCCAGGCCTCGTCCAGCGCCTGCACCATCGCCTCATGCGCGATCCGCACCACCTGCATCGCGGGCGTGTCGCGATGAAATACATAGGTATCCGGTAGAAACCATCCTTCGGGATGAAGATCCTCGTGACCGAGCCGTGTCATCAATGTCTCGAGATCCGTGGGCTCTTCGAAGGGCCGGAGCTGCGGATGCGCCTCGACCGCGGAAAGGAATTGCAGTGCGGTCCAGCCTTCGGGAACGGTCAGCCGATGACGGATCACCACGCCCCGGTACATATTGTCCAGAAGCGCGCTGATCGAGATACCGGGAGGCACTTCGTATTCGCCCGCCTGCAGTCTGCCCGCGATTCCGTGATAGCGGGTATGGGCTTCGACGAGCCGCGGGTAACGCACCCAGCCGCGTTCCGCGAACGCCTCGATGATCTGGCGCGAACCCTGGCCAGGTTGCACGACCATGATTTCGGTGCGTTCCAGTATCAACGGCTCCTCCACCTCGGCGTGATACACACTGAGTCCGTGCGCCACGAGGACGGCCGCAACAATGGCCAGCAGAAGAAGGGAAAGGCTAAGCCATCGCATGCATTTCGGCTCCCAGGGCTTGAAGATCGTCCACCAGGCCGGTGGATCCTGGATCGGAAAGCGATCGGGCTTGATCGATCCAGCAGGCCCGGCGAAGTCCGATGCGCGTGTTGCTGAAGAACATCGCATCCGCCGATCGAACGCGTGCGAGCGGAAGCGGCTCCTCGCGAACACGCATGCCTGCGCGTCGCGCATGTTCCAGCAACCAGCTGCGCCGTGTTCCGGCAATCCCGGATCGCCTCAAAGGCGGTGTGAGAAGGACTTCGTTTTCCAGAATGAACACGTTGCTTTGTGTCCCGCAGATGGCTTTTCCGCTCGAATCCAACATCAGTCCTTCATCCCAGTCCGGGCCCCACTCCATGCGCGCCAACACGTTCTCGATGCGATTCAGGTGCTTGCAACCCGGGAGTGGTTGGGCTCCGGCACGGGTCCGGCACAAACCGACGTGCAGGACATCCACCTCGATCGTCGTTGCGAGCGATTCTCCGCCCATCGTCACGCGGGTGGGGCGCGCGTGCGCGGGAACCGCATAACCGCGTGGTCCGGGTCCTCGCGTGACGATCAGTTTCACCATGCACTCGTTAACGGTCGCAAAGCTTTGCAGGTCCTCGAGGCAGGCCGTCTCGGGAATCCCAGGGATCCGGAGCTGTTCAAGCCCCCTGCACAGCCGTTTCCAATGCCGGTCCCAGAGCAGTGGCTTTCCGTTGCGCACCCGAAGGGTTTCAAACACGCCATCGCCATACTGGAAACCGCGATCGGTTGCAGCGATTTGGCCTCCTTTTTCACCATTGACCAGTATTTTCATGCCTGCAGGGCATCCAGCAGCGCGTGTGCCTTGTGCCGGGTCTCTTCCAGTTCGAACTCCGGAACCGAGTCCGCGACGATGCCGGCGCCCGCCCGAAAACGCAGCTCGCGGCCGCGGACCACGAGTGTGCGAATCAGGATGTTCGTGTCCATCTGTCCGTTCCTGCTGATATAGCCACAGGAACCGGTATAGGCTCCCCGGGCCACCCCACCCTCCAGTTCCTGGATGATCTGCATGCTGCGTATTTTCGGACAGCCCGTGATGGTTCCTCCGGGAAATGTAGCCCGGATGACATCCCCGGGTGTAGTTCCCGGGCACAGGCGCCCGCGTACCGAGGAGACAATGTGGTGAACGCGTCGGTAGCTTTCGATGGTCATCAGCTCGGGGACCACGATGCTTCCCGGAACGCAGACACGCCCGAGGTCGTTGCGCTCCAGATCCACCAGCATGACATGCTCTGATTTCTCTTTCGCATTAACTTTCAATTCATTCGATAAACGATTGTCTTTTATCTTATCTTGATCCCGTCTTCGGGTCCCGGCGATGGGTCGTGTTTCCACGATTCCATCCTGTACGCTGACCAGCCGTTCGGGTGAGGAACTGATGATCTCAGCGCCAGGAAGGCGCAGCAAGGCGGAAAAGGGGGCTGGGTTCGCGCGCCGGAGACGACGGTACAAGGTGCCGGCATCGAGGGGTGTATCGGCCATGCCCCTCCATTCGCGGGAAAGATTGGCCTGGAAACAGTCTCCATCGCGGATGTAGGCCAATGCACACCGAACCGCTTCCAGGTAGGGTTCCGGCGGATCCTCGTCGATCTGCAGCTTTGGCAATTCCGTTTCGGATTCCTTCACGCCGCTTTCGAGGTCGCGTTGAACCTGCCGCCAGCGTTCGGGACTTCCGTCCTCGTCCACGAAATACGCGACCCGTTCGTGTTGATCGACAATCAGCGCTGCCGGAAAGCGGGTCAGGACGGCACGGGGCAACCATGGATCGACGGCACAGACCCCGAGCGCCGGTTCAATGTCCCAGGCCAGTTCGTAGCCCAAATAGATGAACCAGCCGCCGACGAATGGCAGGAGCGCCGCATTGTCGGCTTCGTTCAGAGATTCGAAGGGGCCGATGCTGGCAAGTTGATCGAGCACCCCAGGCCCGTCACAGGCCAGGGTTTCCCCGGGAAAGGCGAACAGGATGGAAAAACGGGCGGGCGCCTGCCCGACCAGAGCGGTATCCAGGAGGTGCGGATACCGCTCGGGATACCGGCACGCCAGTTGCAGCAGATCGACGCCCGCCGCCAACCGCCGGACGGACATGGATCCGGCTACAGTGTGCGGAATACCAGGGTTCCGTTGGTGCCCCCGAACCCGAACGAATTCGAAACGGCTACGCGTGTATCCAGATCTCGGGCCTCATGCGCCACATAGTCCAGATCGCAGCCCTCACCCGGTTCGTCCAGATTGATGGTGGGCGGCGAGATCCTGCGATCCAGCGCGAGTGCGCAGAACAGCGCCTCGATACCCCCCGCCGCGCCCAGCAAATGCCCGGTCATCGACTTGGTCGAATTCACGAAAACCTTCTTCGCATGGTCTCCCAGGGCACGCTTGACGGCCATGGTTTCAGCAAGATCGCCCGCGGGCGTCGATGTCCCGTGGGCATTGATGTAGCCGACGTCCGTCGGGTCGACACCACCGTCCTTGAGGGCCTTCAGCATACAGGCAGCCGCGCCCTCGCCACCCTGGGAGGGTTGAGTCATATGGAACGCATCGGAATTCCAGGCAAAGCCCACCAGTTCGCAGTAGATCCGCGCGCCGCGCGCCTTGGCGAACTCGTACTCCTCAAGCATCAGCGCGCCGGCACCGTCGCTCAGCACGAAGCCATCCCGATCCTTGTCCCAGGGGCGGGAGGCGCGCGCGGGATCGTCGTTTCGGGTAGACAGCGCCCGCGCCGCCGCAAAGCCGCCGATACCCAGGGGCGTGGTGGCCATTTCGGCACCACCGGCCACCATGGCGTCCACGTCGCCATAGGCGATCATGCGCATGGCGTCGCCTATGTTGTGCGTCCCGGTGGCGCAGGCCGAGACGATGGAGATGTTCGGGCCCTTCAGGCCGCGCATGATCGAGAGGTTCCCGGCCACCATGTTGATGATCGCGCTCGGTACGAAAAAGGGCGAGATCTTGCGCGCCCCTCCCTTCAGATAGGCACCGTAGGACCGTTCGATATACGGCAGTCCACCGATGCCCGAGCCCATGGCGACACCGATGCGCTCGGCATTGTCCTCGGTGACCTCGATGCCCGAATCGTCCAGGGCCTGGAGGCCGGCTGCCAAGCCGTAGTGCACAAAGGTGTCCATTTTCTTCTGGTCCTTCGGAGGCACATAGTCATCGGCATTGAAGTCGCGCACCGCGCCCGAGATGCGAACCGGCATTTCCGATGCATCGAAGACGTCGATCGGCGTGATCCCGCTCTTTCCGGCAACGATGTTTGCCCAGGCTTTCTCCACCGTGGATCCCACGGGGGAAACGATGCCCAGTCCGGTTACAACCACGCGACGCTTAGCCAATTGCATTCTCCCTTACGGCGAACCAAAGCAACGACCGCCTCGGGCGATCCCGCGCGGCCATTGCCTTTGAGTACATCGGAGAGACCGGAATCCGGCCCTCTTCAGTCCTTCATGTGCGCCTTGATGTAGTCGATCGCCTGCTGCACGGTCGTGATTTTTTCGGCTTGCTCGTCGGGGATTTCCGTTTCAAATTCCTCCTCGAGGGCCATGACCAGTTCCACCGTGTCGAGCGAGTCTGCGCCGAGATCCTCGACGAAGGACGCGGAATCGGTCACGTCCTCTTCCTTGGCGCCCAACTGCTCCACGACGATCTTCTTCACGCGTTCTTCAATGCTACTCATGTACGACATCCCCTTTGGGTCCGTGGCGGTCAATTCGCGAGCGCCATTCTAGTGAAAAGCCCCGGTTCGATCCAGTGGATCTCCGCTGCGGTCGCGCGGCCCGATCCGGGCACGCCTGAACGCCGGTGAAGGTTACCACCGAAAAGACGGGGCATCCGTCAATGCATAAACATGCCACCGTTCACGTGCAAGGTCTCGCCGGTCACGTAGGCCGCTCCCGGCGACGCGAGAAACGCCACCACGGCGGCAATCTCCGCTGGCTCGCCCAGGCGGCCCAGCGGGATGCCTTCGAGCAGCTTGGTGCGGGTGGCATCCGGGAGGTCGCGGGTCATGTCGGTATCGATGAAACCCGGCGCAACGGTGTTCACGGTAATGTTCCGGCTGCCGACCTCCCGCGCGAGGGATCGCGCGAAACCCGCGAGTCCCGCCTTGGCCGCGGCATAATTGGTCTGGCCGGCATTGCCGCTCGATCCGACCACGGAACCGATCAGGATGATGCGCCCGCGGCGCAGCTTCATCATCGGTTTGAGCACCTTCTGCGTCAGTCGGGCCGCCGCGGACAGATTGGTTTCGATGATGCTGTCCCACTCCTCGTCCTTCATGCGCATCAGCAGGTTGTCGCGCGTGATGCCGGCGTTGTTCACCAGGACCTCGATCGGTCCCTCGTGCGCCTGAATGTCCTCCAGCACGGCCTGCACCGACGCCGGGTCGGTGACGTTCAGCACCACCCCGCGGCCTCCCAGATCCGCCAGCGCCGCGGTAATGCTCTCGGCTCCGGCCGGCGATGTCGCGGTCCCGACCACGCTCCATCCGTCGTCCGCAAGGTGCCTCGCAATCGCGGCCCCGATACCCCGGCTTGCACCGGTGACCAAGGCCACACCTCTGCTATCTGTCATCTGAACTTTCCTTCATGGGTCGGAGTGGATTGCACGTCGGTTCGGTACCGAAGAATCAGGATCCCAGTGTTTCCAGCATCCTGGCAAGACCGGATGAGTCGCTGATCTCGAACAGGTTCAGGTCGCGATCGATGCGCTTGCCCAGTCCCGTCAGCACCTTGCCCGGTCCGCACTCCACGAGTGTGCCAACACCGCGTTCGCGCATCCTCCGGACGGTATCCACCCAACGTACGGGGCGATACA
>SLNI01000176.1 GCA_007133115.1 Thioalkalivibrio sp.
GGACGTACCTCTGGTGTTCCGGTTGTCACGCCAGTGGCACCGCCGGGTAGCTATGTACGGAAGGGATAACCGCTGAAAGCATCTAAGCGGGAAACCCACCTGAAGATGAGATCTCCCTGGGACTTCGAGTCCCCTTAAGGGCCGTTGAAGACTACAACGTTGATAGGCTGGGTGTGGAAGCGTGGTAACGCGTGAAGCTAACCAGTACTAATTGCCCGTGAGGCTTGACCATATAACACCCAAGTAGTTGGGTTGGTCTTGAAAGTTGACACACTGCCTAGAATGCATTCCAGAATTGAGGCCTGCGCATCATTGCGTGTGCCTCAGCCAGTTTGCCTGGCGGCAATAGCGAACGGGAACCACCCGATCCCATCTCGAACTCGGAAGTGAAACTGTTCTGCGCCGATGGTAGTTTGGGGTCTCCCCATGTGAGAGTAGGTCACTGCCAGGCATTTATCCCGAAACCCGGATGCTTTCGAGCACCCGGGTTTTTTTTCGCCCGCAGTTCAGCGATCGGGGTCGTCAACGCAGTTCGCGCCAACCGAAGCCGTCGGCCTGGGTGGCAAGTACGACTTCCTCTGGGGTACAACACAGACCGTCGGCGAGTGCCTGGCGCGCGAGTTCGGGTGTGTTGTTGCGTTCCGATAGGTGCATGCCGATCACGTGCTGGAGGCGCGTGCGGTCGATGGCGTTGAGGAGTCGTGTGGCGGAGACGTTGGACAGGTGCCCGTAGCCCCCGCCAACGCGCCTTTTCAACGCCCGGGGATAGGGGCCGTTCGCGAGGAGCGCTTCGTCGTGGTTGCATTCGAGCAGGATGCCGTCCACGCCGTCCACGGTAGCCATCATGTGGGGACTGACATGCCCGGCATCCGTGAGAAGTGCGAGACGGTGGGTGCCGTCATGGAACACGAACTGTGAAGGCTCGCGCGCGTCGTGCGGGACAGTGAACGGACGCACTTCCAGGTCCCCGATGGCCACCGGGGTCTCCGCCTGGAACTCGTGCAGGCTTGGGTAATGGGGATCCTTGGCTGCGAGGCGAGTGCCGGGTGTCATGTACGCACGGACCCCATGCTTTCGGGCAAAAGCGGCGGAGGAACCGATATGGTCGCCGTGTTCGTGGGTGATCAGCAGCCCGTCGAGATCCGAAGGGGTCAGCCCAAGGCGCGCGAGTCGCGCCACGGTTTCCTGGATCGTGAAACCGCAATCCACGAGGACACAGGACCTTCCGGCCTGGACGACCAGGCCGTTTCCGGCGCTGCCGCTCCCGAGGGACGCGAACCGGATCACGCCGAATCCCGGCGATCCTGCACCGGCGATCCAGCGGTATCGGTGGCGACCCTGCTTCTTCGTGCAGCAGCGCGCCAGGGTCCCAAGGAATCAGCGCAGCTGCGGCTGGATCTGCTCAAGGACGAACCGTGCATCACGGGAGCTCAGGGGCTCGCCATCCAGGCTCAGTGCGACGATTTGAAGGTCTCGTCCGTCCCCGGCGGCGGTCATGCGCACCTGGTAGCGTGCATCCTCGCGAGAGCGTGAACCCCGGCCGCCGAACACCCGGCCGAAAAACCCCGGTCTTTCCGCCTCGCCGGCGATATCGGGACGATAGGTGACCAGGAAACTGCCGGTGGCGCGGTTCTGTTCGTCGACCATGAACCCTGTACGATCCAGCGCCAATCCGAGCCGTCGCCACAGCGCATCGGGTTCCCCGCGGATCACGAGCATTGGCTGGCCATCGCGTTGGACCAGATCGACCTGCCCGGTCCGCTCGAAATCGTCGACTTCCTGCGCAGCCACTGCGGTTCCCGAGACTTCTCCCGTCGTCAAAAACACCAGCAGACGGCTGAGCATCTCGGCCTCGAGTGCGGGGTCGGAGTCACGAATCACCCAACGGGATGCCATTCCTTCGGGGCCTCCTTCCTCAACCGCACCGCGGTGGCTGATGAAGACTTCGGTCCCGCCGCGCTCCTGGCGTTCGACGCGCAATGTGTACTGATCGCGGGTGCCGGCGTCGTACAACGTGCCGAGCGCACGTGCGAGGATGGTTCGCGTGGTGCCCAGAGGAATACCGGCGCGATTCTCGGCCCACTCGGTTTCCATGACGCCGATCATCGGTTCGTCTCGGGCCAGGACCAGGTTCTGGGTGCGCCAGAACTCGCGGAGTTGCGGCCACAATGCCTCGGGGGGCGCGGCTACGCTCAGCCACCGTGTCTGCCCGTCGCGTTGCAGCTGGACGTCCGTACTTCCGGGCAGAACGACCGGGCTCGCGCCCGAGGCTCGCCGTGGCGCGGCGCTCATTTCCCGTTCGAGGTCGCGTGCACTGATGCGTTCCCCCGGGGCATCCGGGATGCGGAAGGCGCGTTCCATGGCCGGACCGATCAGGTCGGGCGGAATCTCCAACGTGTCCAACTGGCGACTGGCCTGGTATTGAGGACCATCACCGACTCCGCCGCCCGTGGAACAGCCTGCGAGCGTCAGTGCAAGCGCAATGCCGAGCGCGATCCGGGTCGGGGGAGGAGAGTAGCGGGGTATCAGCTTCATTGTTCAGGATTCCACGGCGATACCGGCCTGCCGCATGGCTTCGAGCACCGGTTCATGACAAGGTTGCGAGAGCGGCGTGAGAGGCAGCCGGATCCCATCCGGCATCAGGCCCATCCGCGCTACCGCCCATTTTACCGGAATGGGGTTGGCCTCGAGGAACAGGTTGTGATGCAGCCCTTCGAGTCGACCATTGATTTCGGTAGCCCGGGCGGCATCTCCCGCGAGCGCCACCGCACACATCTCGTGCATCATCGCGGGAGCGACGTTGGCCGTCACCGAGATGACACCCTGGCCACCCGCCAGAATGAAGTCCAGTGCGGTGGCATCGTCCCCACTATACAGATCCATGCGTCCGCCCACCCGTTGCACCAGTTCCCGGGTGCGCTCGGCCTTGCCCAGAGCTTCTTTCAGACCCACGATGTTCGGGATCGAGGCAAGCCGTTCCACGGTTTCCGGCAGCAGATCGACTGCGGTGCGGCCAGGAACGTTGTACAGGATCTGCGGAATATCGACCGCTTCGGCGACGGCGCGGTAATGGAGGAACAGACCCTCTTGCGTCGGCTTATTGTAGTAGGGCGTGACGAGCAGGCAGGCGTCCGCGCCCGCTTCCCTGGCGCATTGCGTCAGATGGATGGCCTCACGCGTGGCGTTCGCGCCGGTGCCGGCAATGACCGGAATCCGCCCGGCGACATGCCGGACGGTGTGCGCGATGATTTCGCAATGCTCCTGAAAATCCAGCGTGGCCGATTCCCCGGTCGTCCCGACCGCGACGATCGCATCGGTTCCTGCGGCTATATGCCAGTCCAGCAGCCGGTCCAGCGCTGCCAGATCGATGCTGCCGTCCGCGCGCATGGGTGTGACCAGCGCGACCATGCTGCCTAGAAACATTGCCCCCTCCGGGTACGGTAATGATGCAGTCTAACGGTGCGGTCACGGGGCGTTCAAGCGAGCGAGCGTGCGCCCGCCGTTTGCCTGGGGGCCGCAAGGTGATATGTTGCCGTCCTACCCCGTCGCTTCCCATCAGCCATGTCCGATACCCCAGGCGCAACGCCCGCCACGCATTTGATCCTGGTCCTGATCGGCGAAGACAGGCCGGGTCTGCTCGAGCAGGTTGCCCGTTCCGTGATGGAGGCCGGGTGCAGCCTCGAAGACAGTCGGATGTCGGTACTGTCCAACTTCTGCTGCATCAGTCTTGCCGCGCGTGGCAATTGGAAGACGCTCGCAAAGCTCGAGAGCCAGTTGCCCCGGCTCGAAGCGGATACCGGACTCAGTTTGATCGCCCGTCGCTCGCAGCCCGAGGAGACCGCGGAACCGGCCATGGCCTACTCGGTCGATGTCGTCGCGCTGGACCAGGTCGGAATCGTGCACGCGCTGGCGGGATTTTTTACCAGTCGGGCAGTCAATATCCGTGATCTCCACACGCGCGTGTTCCGTGCCCAGCAGACGGGTGCCCGCATGTTCGCGGCCAACATGGTGATCGACATTCCGGCCGACCAGCATCTGGCAAGCCTGCGCGGGGATTTTCTGGACTTTTGCGATGAACTGAATCTTGATGGTGTGCTGGATCCGATCAAGGGCTGAGCCCGCTCGGCGGGGTGCGTTCCGGATCCTCGAGCCGTCGTTCCAAAGGAGCCTTCATGACCGTAGCGATCGATCAGCCCGTTCCGACCGACATCCGTGTTGCTTCCACCAGCGGCGACAGTGTCGGTCTGGGGGATTTCAGCGGCACGCGTATCGTTCTGTATTTCTATCCCAAGGACGCCACGCCCGGTTGCACCAGCGAAAGCCGGGATTTTGCCGCCAGCCAGAGTGAATTCACGGCCGCCAATGCGTTGATTCTTGGCGTCTCCAGAGACAGCATCGCCAGCCACGAGAAGTTTCGCGCGAAGGAGGGGCTCGGTTTCGATCTGCTCAGTGACGCTGACGAACTGCTCTGTGCCGCGTTCGATGTCATCAAGATGAAAAACATGTACGGCAAACAGGTACGCGGCATCGAACGCTCGACTTTCCTGATCGACGAACGGGGCGTGTTGCGCCGTGAGTGGCGGAAGGTGAAGGTGCCGGGACACGTGGACGACGTGCTGGCCGCCGTGCGAGCGCTGTAGCGGTCGAGTTCCCGGCTAAGCCCGGACCCATTCTTTCTCGCCCAGGGGAGGGCACATGGTCAAGAAGGAAACGCGGAGCAACCGTCTGTTCGTGCTCGATACGAACGTTCTCATGCACGACCCGACTGCCCTGTTTCGCTTTCACGAGCACGACATCTTCCTGCCCATGGTGGTCCTCGAGGAACTCGACCGCAGCAAGAAAGGTGTTTCGGAAGTGGCGCGCAACGTGCGTCAGGCCAGCCGCTTCGTCGATGAACTGACGCACGACAAGACCCACGCACAGATCGCGCAGGGTCTGCCCCTGCACCCGCCTTCGATGTCCGAGTCAACACTGAAACCGGGTGGACGTCTCTTCTTTCAGACGCGTGCGATGGCGGCGCACCTGCCGGACACGCTGCCGGGCTCGACTCCGGACAACACGATCCTGGCCACGGCCCTCGCGCTGCAGGGGGAGAATCCCGACGCGAACATCACGCTGGTGTCCAAGGACATCAACCTGCGCATCAAGGCGGCCGTGCTGGGCCTGCGTGCCGAGGACTACTACAACGATCAGGTCCTGGACGATGTCTCGCTTCTCTACTCCGGCATGACCGAACTCCCGGAAGATTTCTGGGAATCGCACGGCAAGGAGATGGAATCCTGGCAGGAAAGCGGGCGCACGTATTACCGCGTGACCGGCCCGCTGGTCATGGAGTGGCATCCCAACCAGTTTCTGTCGCGCGGCGGGGACAACCCCCTGCAGGCGATCGTCCTGGAAATCGATCAGAATGCCCAGACCGCGGTGATCGAACTGGTCGACGACTACACACTGCCCCGCCATACCGTCTGGGGGATCAATGCCCGCAACCAGGAGCAGAACTTTGCCCTGAACCTGCTCATGGACCCGGAGGTGGACTTCGTTTCGCTGGTCGGCCCGGCCGGTACCGGCAAGACGCTGCTGACCCTTGCGGCCGGCCTCGCGCAGACGCTGGAAGACAACCTCTACAAGGAAATCATCATGACCCGGGTGACCATCCCGGTGGGTGAGGACATCGGCTTCCTGCCCGGCACCGAGGAAGAGAAGATGACCCCCTGGATGGGTGCGCTGATGGACAACCTCGAGGTGCTCACGAAGACCGAGGGCGCTGGCGAGTGGGGACGCGCCGCGACCAACGACGTGGTTCAGAGCCGGATCAAGATCCGTTCGCTGAACTTCATGCGGGGCCGCACTTTCCTCAATCGCTACATCATCCTGGACGAGGCGCAGAACCTGACCAGCAAACAGATGAAGACTCTCATCACGCGGGCGGGCCCCGGGTCCAAAGTCATTGCGCTGGGGAACATCGCGCAGATCGACACGCCTTACCTGACCGAGACCACCTCAGGCCTCACCTTCGTGGTCGATCGGTTCCGGAACTGGACGCACAGCGGGCACGTCACGCTGACACGCGGGGAGCGCTCGCGGCTCGCCGACTATGCTTCGCGCAATCTCTGAACCGGGCAATCTCTAATTCGGGGCGGGGGCTTCAGGAACCGGAGCTGGAGACAGGCTCCGAATAGCGCACGCAGGCGCGTTCGGTTTCCCACAGCGTCAGCGCACTCATGCGCAGGCCGGGTCGGTCGAGCTGCAGGGCCATCTCGCGGAAGAACCACTGGGCGATGTTCTCCGCCGTCGGGTTGAGCCGGTCGAAGGGCTCGACGTCGTTCAGGTACTGGTGATCGAGACGGCCCGCGATTTCGCGCGCAACGTTTTTCACTACCTTGAAGTCGACGGCCATCCCGAGTTCGTCGAGCTGTTCGGCCTCGATCTCGGCTTCCACCTTCCAGTTGTGCCCGTGCAGGTTCGCACATTGCCCCGGATAGCCGCGCAGCGTATGCGCGGATGCGAAATCCGTGAGCACGCGAAGGGTATAGGTTGCCGCCATGCTAGTCCTGACCAGTGGCCCGAAAGTTGCGAAAAGCTACGTGGCCCTGGGTGCGCGCGCAATTATCCCGTTCCAGCACCCGGAGAATCGTCGCTACGATGCCCGCCGCATCGAGACCGTGATCGGCCAGAAGACGATCGCGCGGACCGTGCTGGGTGAATTCGTCGGGAAGGCCGAGGACCGTACACGGCGTGCGCACGCCTTCAGCGGCAAGCCACTCCAGTACCGCGCTGCCCGCACCGCCGGTGGCGGCGTGGTCCTCGAGAGTGAACAGCTGCTCGTGTCCCTGGGCGATCTCGCCGAGCAACGCGGTGTCCAGGGGCTTGATGAAGCGCATGTTCACAACCGTTGCATCCAGAGCCTGGGCCGCTTCGAGCGCCGTGCCCAACAGCGATCCGAAGTTCAAAAGGGCGATCTTATGACCCCCACGCGCGAC
Organism: Thioalkalivibrio sp.; assembly: GCA_007133115.1. Taxonomy (GTDB): domain Bacteria; phylum Pseudomonadota; class Gammaproteobacteria; order Ectothiorhodospirales; family Ectothiorhodospiraceae; genus Thioalkalivibrio. The sequence goes on from SLNI01000176.1 coordinate 6,981, forward strand.
CACGGCCTTGCCAATGGGCAGCGTGCCGAGTCCCGGGCCCGGCAGAACCCCGGGCCCGGTGCCGCGGGGGTAGCGGACGGCTGCAGGTCCCGGATGGGCGAACCCGGTACTGAGCATCATGCGGCACTCGGTTTCGTTGGCGGGTGCCATCAGAAGGAAGTTGGGGATGGCGCGTAGCAGGCTGATATCGAAGGTGCCCGCGTGGGTGGGGCCGTCAGGGCCGACGATTCCGGCCCGGTCCACCGCGAACAGCACGGGAAGATTCTGCAGCGCCACGTCATGGATCACCTGGTCCATGGCGCGCTGGAGGAAGGTCGAGTAGATGGCGACGACCGGGTGAAGTCCCTCGCAGGCCATGCCGGCCGCCAGCGTGACCGCGTGCTGCTCGGCGATACCGACGTCGAAATACCGGTCCGGAAACGCCTCGGAGAACGCGACCAGGCCCGAGCCCTCGCGCATCGCCGGCGTGATCGCCATCAGGCCGGGGTCGGAACGGGCCTGATCGCATACCCAGTCGCTGAAGATGTCGGTGTAGGTGGGTGCCTTGCCCTTTCGTTCGGCAGGAATGCCCGCTGCGGGACTGAACTGCCCGACCCCGTGATACCGGCAGGGGTCGTCCTCGGCTGGCGCGTAACCGTGCCCCTTGCGGGTCACGATGTGCAACAGGCGCGGACCCTCCATTTCTCTCAAATTGGACAGCATCGTCACCAGGCCGTCGATATCGTGGCCGTCGACCGGTCCGTAGTAGCAGAACCCGAGTTCCTCGAACAGCGTTCCGGGCGTGATCATGCCCTTCACATGTTCTTCCGCCCGCTGCGCGAAGGCCTTGACCGGCGGAATGTACTCCAACACCCGCTTGGAGCCTTCCCGTACGCTGCAGTACAGGCGTCCGGAGAGCAGGCGCGCGAGATACTGGCTCATGGCCCCGACATTCGGTGAGATCGACATCTCGTTGTCGTTCAGAATCACCAGCAGGTTGCAGTCGAGTTCGCCGACATGATTCAGCGCCTCGAAGGCCATGCCGGCCGTCATTGCGCCGTCCCCGATCACTGCGACATGCCGGTTCGACTGTCCGGCCCGGGCTGCGGCGAGGGCCATGCCGGCCGCGGCGCTGATGGAGGTGCTCGAGTGCCCGGCGCCGAATGCGTCGTACTCGCTCTCATCCCGTTTCGGGAACCCGGCGAGGCCGCCGTACTGGCGCAGGCTGGCCATCGCTGCCCGCCGCCCGGTCAGGATCTTGTGCGCGTAGGCCTGGTGGCCGACGTCCCAGACCAGCCGATCCCGGGGAGTGTCGAACACGTAGTGCAGTGCAACCGAGAGTTCGACCGTGCCCAGGTTGGCGGCCAGGTGACCACCGGTGCTGGCCACGGTCGTAATCAGAAATTCGCGCAGTTCCTCCACAATCCGCCGGAGATCTCCGGGCTTCTGACGGCGCAGATCCTCGGGCCAGTCGATGGCTTCAAGCAGCGTTTCGCTCATACGATCCGCACCCTCGAACGTTCAGCTCGGAGTGTTGAGTCCCCTGACACCGGGGGTCGGGGGAAAGTGGAGAGGCATGGATGACAGGTTTCCATAGGGCGGCCGGCTCAGTGCACCCGTTCCACGATGTACCTGCCGAGAAATCGTAGCAAATCAGCTTCCTGCCCGAAGGGTTGCAGGCTTTCGAGGGCTTCGTCCATCAGATCCCGAGCGCGCTGGCGCGACGCCTCCAGTCCCAGCAGGGACGGAAAGGTGGCTTTGGCCAATTGTTCGTCCGCGCCGCAGGCCTTGCCCAGCAATGCGGGATCTCCCTCCACGTCCAGGACGTCATCGCGAATCTGGAACGCGAGTCCGATGCGATCGGCATAGACACTCAGCCGGTCGGTGGTTGCGTCGTCCGCTTCCGCGGCCCGTGCCGCCAGCATGACCGAGGCCCGAATGAGCGCCCCGGTTTTCATCCGATGCATTCTTTCCAGTTCATCGAGGGTCAGGTCCTTGCCCTCCGAGTCCAGGTCCAGCGCCTGTCCGCCCGCCATGCCGTGCAGACCGGAGGCGTTGGCCAGTTCGACCAGCAGCGCGATGCGGGCTTCGGCCCCGAGCCCGCTATGCGCGTCGATCAGGGTGGCGAAGGCCAATGCCTGCAACGCATCGCCGGCCAGGATCGCCGTGGCCTCGCCGCAGAACTTGTGGCAGGTCGGCTTGCCCCGGCGCAGGTCGTCGTCATCCATGGCCGGAAGGTCGTCGTGAATCAGCGAATACACGTGGATCATTTCCACAGCGGCCGCGATGCGGTCGAGTGCAGGTTTCGGTGCCGATACCGCTTCACCGGTCGCGTAGACCAGCAAGGGTCGCAGGCGCTTGCCCCCTCCGAGCGTCGAGTAGCGCATCGCGACGGTCAGGCCGGGCACCGGCGACCC
>SLNI01000034.1 GCA_007133115.1 Thioalkalivibrio sp.
CGCATCAAGCTGCGGTATGCCCACCAGGGTGGCCGGAACCCGCCCGTCATCATCATCCACGGCAACCAGACCGATGCCCTGCCGTCGGCCTACAAGCGCTTTCTCGAAAACTTCTTCCGCCGGCACCTGAGTCTTGTCGGGACACCCCTGCGCCTGGAATTCAAGAGCGGCAAGAATCCGTTCGCCGGTCGCCGGAACGTGTTGACCGAGCGCCAGAAGACCAAGCGAAAGCGTCTGCTGCGCCACGTGAAGGGCCGCTAGAACTCGATGCCGAGGCTGTCCGCGCGGGCCCACGCGATGGAACCGTTTCGGGTCATGCAGGTGCTTGCGGACGCCCATGCGCTGGAGGCGCGCGGTGCGGACGTGATCCATCTCGAGGTGGGTGAACCCGACTTCGCGACACCGGAAAACATTGTCGAAGCGGGCCGCCGCGCGCTCGCGGGTGGTCGTGTCCGCTATACGGCCGCGCAGGGAACGGCCGATTTGCGGTCCGGCATTGCCGCCGACTATGCTCGGGAGTACGGGCTCTCGCTGGATCCCGAGCGCGTGGTGATCACGGCTGGAGCCTCCGCGGGCATACTCCTGGCGCTGGCTGCGGCGACGGATGCGGGGGATCGGGTACTTCTGCCGGACCCTGGCTACGCCTGCAACCGACAGTTCGTCACGGCGCTGGGCGCGTTGCCTGTCCTGCTTCCAGTACCGCCCGAGCAGGGATTTCAGCCCACCGCGCAACAGGTGGCGGCCGCCTGGACTTCCGACACCCGGGCATTGATGCTGGCGTCGCCCGCGAACCCGACCGGGACCGTCTTGGATCCGGACGAGCTGGTCGCGATTGCCGAGGTGGTGCGGGCACGGGGCGGTGTGCTGATCGTGGACGAGATCTACGGTCGCCTCGTGTTCGATCAGGCGCCGCGTACGGCGCTCTCGGCGATTCCCGACGCGATCATCGTCAACAGCTTCTCCAAATACTACGCGATGACCGGTTGGCGGCTTGGCTGGATGGTCGTGCCGGAGGCTTGGGTCGAGCCGGTGCGCAGGCTGGCACAGAACCTTTTCGTGGCGCCGTCGACACTCGCTCAGGCGGCCGCTCTCGCCGCGTTCGAACCCGACACCGAAGCCCTGTTGCAGGCTCGCGTTCGGGAGTTGGCCGCGCGTCGGGACTTCCTGCTCCAGGCTTTGCCGGGGCTCGGTCTGCCGGTTCGCGCACGGCCCGAGGGTGCGTTCTACATCTACACCGACAGCAGAATCCATGGCGAGAACTCGGAGGATCTCTGTCGACGGATCCTGAACGAAGCCGGCGTCGCGCTTACCCCGGGTACCGATTTCAGTCCGATCTCGGGCGTCGGTCACCTTCGCATCGCCTATACCCAGCCCCTGGTCCGACTGAAGGCAGCGGTGGTGCGTCTGCACGCCCTGTTCTCTCGCGGGGGTTGAGGCCTCTATCCGGGCGTCGAGGGTGCGCCGTCGGCGGCCCGGGCACGGGTCAAACGTCGGTGTAGTCCGCGTACATGGCTTCGACCTTGTCCTTCAGGCTGACCGCGATGCGTTCGCGCTTCATCTTGAGCGTCGGGGTGAGCAGGCCGTCATCGACCGTCCAGCCCTTACGCAGCGGCGTAAGGCGTCGGACCCGCGCGTAGCCGGGAAAATCCTTGAGTTGCCGTTGCACGCGGGTCAACAGGCTGCGTTCGACGAATCGGCTGTTCAGGTCTTCGTCGCTCTCGGGGTCTACATCGAGTTCACGCGCAAACTCGGACCAGAGGTCGCGGTTCAGCACCACGAGCGCGGAGAGGAAGGGTCTTCCCTCACCGATGACCATCACCTGGTCGAACAACGGTTCCAGCTGGATCGCCATTTCCATGTCTGCGGGCGGCAGTTTCTCACCGTTGCCCAGCACGATGATGTCCTTGATCCGGCCGGTGATGAATACGTATCCCTGTTCGTCCACACGGGCCTTGTCGCCGGTGTGCAGCCAGCCTTCCCCGTCGATGGCCGCCGCAGTCGCCTCGGGATTGTCCCAGTAGCCCAGCATGACTGAGGGGCTCCGGGTCAGGAGCTCATCCTGACTGCCGATGCGGATTTCCACCCCCTCCATGGGTTTCCCGATCGAAGCGGGGAGGTTCGAGTCCGGGCAGTTCACGGAGACAACAGGACTGGCCTCGGTAAGACCGTACCCATGGTAGACGGGCAGTCCCAGCCCGATGAAGAACCGGGCGATCGTGGGGGGTAGCGGTGCTCCGCCACAGACCGCAAAAGTGAGCCGCCCTCCGAGCCGCTGGAGCACCTTGTCCGCGACCAGTTTCCGCAGCAGCGGCCAGAACAGGAAACCCAGGGATCGCGACGCGCGGCCCTGCTGGTGTTCGAAACGTCGCCATCCGACGTTGACGGTCGCCTGAAACAGCATGCGGGCGACCCGGGATTTCTGGCGCAGACCCGCCTGGATCTTCGCGTAGACGCTCTCGTAGATTCGCGGGACGGAGATCAGCACGGTGGGCTTGATGGTCTTCAGATCTTCCGCCAGCTGCGGGATGGAGCGCGCGAAGGCGACCTCGGCGCCCAGCAGCATCGGCAGGAAGCAACCCGCGGTGCGCTCCAGCGTGTGGGACAGCGGCAGGAAGGACAGGAACACGTCCTGGTCCCCCAGTGGGCCGCATTTCGACGCTGCGTGCGCGTTGAACAGGATATTGCGGTGCGAGAGCATCACGCCCTTGGAGCGACCGGTCGTGCCCGAGGTGTAGACGATGGTCGCGAGCGCATCCGGCTCCAGGGCGCGCGTCACCAGTTCCCCGTGGAGTCCGAACTGCCAGTCTGCGGCCGAGATGAGCCGGTGGTCGAACGGCAGGGATTCGTCATCGATGGCGTGCAGCGAAACGATACGCTGGAGGCTCTTCAGTTCCGCGCGCACGGGCAGCAGGCGCTGCCACTGGTTTCCGCCCTCGATCAGCAGCAGTTTCACCCCGGCCTGTTCGAGAATGTACGCAATGTTCTCGGCGCGATCGTCCGTGTACAGGGGCACGGTGACCAGGCCCAGACCCAGTGCCGCCTGGTCGAAAGTGATCCACTCGCGGCAGTTGCGGAGCATCATGGCCACCCGGTCGCCCGGTTCGAGACCGTCCCGATCCATGGCGACCTGCCAGCGGCTGACCTCGTGCGCGACGTCGGACCATGTACAGCCCACCCAGTCCCCGTTTGCATGGTCGAACTGGCGGTAGGCGGTCTTGTCGGGTGTGGCAAGAACGCGGTCTCGGAAGAGACCCGAAAGTGTTCCAGCCGACGCAGGCGTGATCACGGATTGGGTCATGAGGCTCGTCGAACTCCAGTCAATACCGATCGAAATCGATCAAAATCAGTCACAGACCCGACATGGTGCAACAGTTGCGCAAGGGCTTCCAGTAGGCGATTCATAGACCTAATGGGTGACGTACAGGTTCAACCATCAGCGTACCCTGGAAAAGGGTCCAGCCGAGAAGGGCGATGACTCCACCGCCCAGAATTCCGGCGACCGCTCCCGCATAACGCAGGCGGGAGATTCCCGTGGGCTGCAGCATGCGGACCGACCAGTCGCGCGCCTTCACCGCGAGAATGGCGAGCACGGAAACGGTCAGTGCCGTTCCCAGTGACATCGCGAGCACGGCGGCCACCCCCGCCATCCAGATCCCCAGCAGAAGCGAGACCGCCATCACCAGTACCGCGCCGGAGCAGGGTCGTATCCCCACCGCCAACACCGTCGCGAGCCAGGGACCCCGCTGGTTCGGATCCACGTAATGGGGGGTGCCGCAACCACAGTCGGAGGTGTGCACGTGGTCCGAGCCAGGGAGGCTGACCGCGTTCGGGGTCTGCTCGACCCGCCTGAATACTGCCTGGGAGGATTCGGGCTCGACGTGCGGGTGTTGCGGGGCTTCGATCGTCGCGACCGCAGGCTCATCGCGAGGCGTCCGCCGGATGCGCCAGGCTGAACGCAGTCCCCTCAGGACCAGCCAAAGACCGAGAAGCGTCACCAGGAAAAAACTTGCAAGCTCCAGCCCACGGACCTGCCCCAGCGCGTCCCGGGCAAGCCAGCCGAGCAGGCCGGTCAGGATCAGAACGGCCCCGATCGCGGTGACCCCCTGCATCATGGACGCCGCGATGGACAGTCCGATGCCACGGCGCAGCGTCTGCGGGTGGGTGATCAGATAGGCGCTGATCACGACCTTGCCATGCCCCGGACCCGCCGCGTGGAAGACGCCGTACAGGAAGCTCGCCAGAATCAGGATCCCCGCGGTTTGGGCGGTGGGTGCCGTGTCCAGTCGGTGCAGCGCGAGAGTGAGGCGACGATGAAGGTCGCGCTGAGTCTGGAGAACCCAGGTCGACGCGCGTTCGATCGGGGATGCCGCTGCGGCTGGGTCGGCATCGAGTGTGCCGAAAGGATCTTCGGCCATCGCGATCGGGGCGCACAGGAACAGGAACAACGCCAGAAGCACGGCCAGCCGGGGGCCGTACGTGCTCGTTTTGGGGGGGGCGGGTGTTTGGAGCCAACGACGCATCGGGGTGACCGGGAATGTCGCGAGGTTCGAAGGAGGGTCAGCGATCTTCAACGGGTGCACTGGATCAGGACGGTTTCGGCGAACCTCGCACCCAGGTTTTCGATCGTGGCCCGTTGATTGCGGTCCAGGGTCGCCGCGTAGGCCACCAGGGTTGGATCCGGACGCGGCGCCTGCAGCCGGTGTTCGCAATGTTCGCCCCCCTTCAGGTGAATCACGTCGTTGGGATCATGCAAAACCTCGATCCAGTAGGACGGATCGTAGACACGGTAGGAAAAAACAGGTTCCGCGTTGGGTCGAACGTCCGCCAGCGGCAGTTCGAAACGCAGGATCAGCCGTTGCCCTTCCCACACCAGTTCCGCTGCAGCCGCGTCTGGTATCTCAAGACGGTCCGCACCCACCAAGAATTCCGTGAAGTAGTCGTAACCGCGCAGGTTTTCCATCAACCGCGCAGCGACCATCTGCAGCGCATCCTCAAGGCTCAGTCCCGGTTTCCGATGATCGATCTCTTCCAGAAGCAGGTGGCTGTAGCTTGGATCGAAGGCCCACTCCTGGCGCATGGTGGGCAGCGTTTGCGAGGCATCAAACGCCAAGCTGACGCGAAGGTCGATCCATGCATGCGGGTGCGCGGTGCCCGCACCCGGTGACGTCAGCGCGAACAGGAAAAGGAACCACCGGCCCGCGCGTCTGATCATGAATCCGCCGGGGCGATGGCCTCCGCGCGTTGCCAGCGGGTTCCCTCGGCGGTGTCCTCCAGCAGAATGCCGGCGGCGGCCAGTTCGTCGCGGATGGCATCGGAACGGGCGAAATCCCGATTCTTGCGCGCTTGCCGACGGTCCTCGATCCGGGCCTCGATCCAGTCCGCCGTCGGACCTTCGGGTGCCCCGGCCTGGAACCACTCCGCGGGATCCTGCTGCAACAGGCCCAGCAACGCACCGGCCCTCAGGAGCCTCCCCTTGCAATGCGCGGCTTCCGTGGGCCCCGTGGTGGCCGCCAGCGCGTCGGACAAACGATGAAGCTCAGCGATCGCCAGGGGCGTGTTCAGGTCGTCCAGCAGTGCCGAGAACACCGGGTTGTCCGCTTCGCGCACCTCCGCCGCCGGTGTGCCGGCGTGATCGCGCAGCACGCGATAGAAGCCGTTCAGCGTGTTTCTGGCCTGTTCCAGTCCGCGTTCGGAGAAGTTCAGGGGCGCCCGGTAGTGCCGCGCCAGCAGGCCCAGGCGCAGAACCTCGCCCGGATAGACCTCGAGCAGGTCGCGCAGCAGCCGGAAATTGCCCAGTGATTTCGACATCTTTTCACCGTCCACGGTCACGTGGCCGTTGTGCACCCAGAAGCGGGCGTACTCCGCATCGTGGGCGCCGCAGCCCTGCGCGATTTCGTTCTCGTGGTGTGGAAACACGAGGTCATGGCCACCGCCGTGAATATCGATGGTCTTGCCCAGGTGGGCCTCGATCATCGCCGAGCATTCGAGGTGCCAGCCGGGACGCCCCTCGCCCCAGGGGCTTGGCCAGGAGGGCTCGCCGGGTTTGGAGGGTTTCCAGAGCACGAAGTCTGCAGGGTCGCGCTTGTAGTCGGCGACTTCGACCCGTGCACCCGCCTGCATGTCGTCCAGGCTACGACCGGACAGCCGCCCGTACTCGGGATAGGAACGGACCGCATACAGCACGTGATCATCCGCGGCATAGGCGTGACCGCGCTCGACCAGGCGCTCGATCAGCGCGATCATCTGCGGGATGTGGCCGGTGGCGCGCGGTTCGAGCGTTGGCGGCAGGGCGTCCAGTTTTGCGACATCCTCGTGGAAGGCATCGGTAAAGCGCGCGGTCAGGGTGCCGATGTCCTCGCCGTTCGCGGCAGCAGCCTGGTTGATCTTGTCATCCACGTCGGTAATGTTGCGCGCGTAGATCACGTGCTCCGCTCCGTACAGCGCCTGAAGCACGCGGAACAGCACGTCGAACACGACCACCGGCCGCCCGTTACCGATGTGCACGAAGTTGTAGACCGTCGGACCGCAGACGTACATCGTGACGCGGTCCGGGTCGCCGGGCACGAAGGGCTCGAGCTTTCCACCCAGGGTGTTGTGCAGGTAGAGCGTGTTCATTTCGAATCCGTGCCGTACAGGGTCTCGGGGTCGATCAGTGGATTTCCGGTGATGACCACCTCGTCACCGTCGATGCGCAGGAAGAAACAGTCCGAACGGCCGGTGTGGCAGGCGGGGCCGGTCTGGTCCACCCGCAGCAACAGGGTGTCGCCATCGCAGTCGATATACATTCCGCGCAACTGTTGAATCTGACCCGAGCTTTCCCCCTTGCGCCAGAGTTTCCCGCGGGAGCGGGAAAAGTAGCAGACCCGCCCGGTGTCGAGGGTTTCCTCCAGCGCTTCGCGGTTCATCCACGCCAGCATCAGGACTTCGCCGGTGTCGTGCTGCTGGGCGATCGCGGGGATCAGTCCGTCGGCGTTGAAACGCAGGTGGGCGAAGACCTCCGCGCGCGGAAAACGGACCCCCCGGGGTTGATTTTCGATATCCTTGAACACCTGTGGCCTCTCGTTCGAACCGGGAATGCGCCGCCGGGAACGGTGGGTCGGTGGCGGGCGGTCCATGCGGGCGCAGTGTACTGCCTGAGCCGCGCGCACGCATGCGCCGGCAGGAATCGTGCCTGAATTCATTCCCTGTCCACGGAGTCATCAGTGATGTTCCCGAACCCGGAGTCCATGCGCCGTCCCACCTCGGTGCGCTCGACCAGTTACCACGGACTGGAGGACGGGCCGCGCCTGATTGTGCTCGGCGCCGTTCACGGCAATGAGACCTGCGGGACCCAGGCGATCCTGCGTCTCATGGGCGAACTCGAACGGGGGGAGATGGAACTGCTCAACGGCCTGCTCACGCTGGTTCCGGTCACCAATCCGCTCGCTTATCAAAGAAGTGAGCGTATGGGCGAGCGCAACCTGAACCGCAACTTCCGGATCACCGCGGCGCCGGCGGATTTCGAGGACCGTATCGCCAATCGTCTCTGCCCGCTGCTCGCGGCCCACGACGTGCTGCTCGACCTGCATTCGTTCCACACCCCCGGCGAGCCGTTCGTGATGCTCGGCCCCGAGGACAACGCCGCCGGGCTGGAGTCCTTTCGCCGCGCGGCCGAGGAGGAGGCACTGGTCCGCCGTCTCGGGCCGCGGCGCATCGTCGAGGGCTGGCTCGAGACCTATGCCCGCGGCGTGGCCCGGCGCATTGCGAATCCGAACGCGACGCTGCGTGCGCAGATGCTCAGCACGGACCCGAGTTACGGCATCGGCACGACCGAGTACATGCGCGGGCAGGGAGGCTACGGGATTACGCTGGAATGCGGCCAGCACGACGATCCGGAAGCGCCGGAGGTAGCCTACCAGGCCATTCTGAACGCACTCGCGCACCTGGGCATGCTGGAGTTGCCGCCACCCCCGCCACGTCCTGATCTCGAGGTGCTGCGCCTCGTCGAAGTGGTCGACCGCGACCACATGGACGACCGCTTCACGCGTCCGTGGCAGAGCTTCGACCGGGTCCGGGCCGGCGAGCCGATCGGCCAGCGCGCCGATGGGCAGCCGGTACTGTCGCCCGCGGACGGGTTCATCGTCTTTCCCAACCCCAATGCGCTCCCGGGCAACGAGTGGTTCTACCGGGCGGAAATCAGCGCGCGCTCGGTGGACGGCGTGAAGTCACGGCAGCTGCCATAACGAGGAGCGACATCATGGATGCCCAGGACATCATCGAGTTCATTGCCCAAAGCAGGAAGCGCACGCCCGTGAAGGTGTACCTGAAAGGCGATCTCGACGGAATCGACTTCGGTTCCGGCGTACGCACGTTCCTGTCCGACGGCACTGGGGTGCTGTTCGGCGAATGGCAGGAGATCGAGCCGGTGTTGCGGGAGAACGCCGCGCGTATCGTGGATCACGTGGTGGAGAGCGACCGGCGGCACTCCGCCGTTCCGCTGCTCGAGACCCGGAACCTCGATGCCCGCATCGAGCCCGGTGCAATCATCCGGGACCGCGTCGAGATCGGCGCCAGGGCCATCGTGATGATGGGCGCGGTGATCAATATCGGCGCGGTGGTGGGCGAGGGCACGATGATCGACATGAATGCCGTTCTCGGCGGCCGGGCCATGGTGGGGCGCAACTGCCACGTCGGTGCGGGAGCGGTGCTGGCCGGCGTGATCGAACCGGCTTCGGCGCAGCCGGTGACCGTGGGCGACGACGTGATGATCGGCGCCAACGCAGTGATTCTCGAAGGTGTTTGCATCGGACGCGGCGCCGTGGTGGCTGCGGGTGCGGTGGTGACGGCCGACGTCGAGGAAGACACCGTCGTCGCCGGCGTTCCCGCGCGCGTGATCAAGAAGGTCGACGCCGCCACGCGCGACAAGACGGCGATTGCCGACGCCCTGCGTCAGCTCGGCTCGGGCACCTGAGAGAGCGGGGTAGAGGCCCTGCACGGTATCCGCTAACGCAGGCCGAAAGTCCTGACCGATGGGCGGCCGGGAGTGTCTTCCCGTTGTGGCCGTTCCGTCGTCAGTCGCCGCCCGCCACGCCGACGAAGGCCTGTTCCACCGTGAAATTGCC
>SLNI01000036.1 GCA_007133115.1 Thioalkalivibrio sp.
ACACTTCGCAGCGGGCGGTCGGATACCGACAGGGCTGGGATTGGCTTGAAGGGCGTATCGACCAGGCGACCTTTCGAGAACGGGCGATTCATGCCACCCGACAGCTCGCCAAGCGTCAGTTGACCTGGCTGAGAGGGATGCCGGGGGCGGAGCGGCTGGTCGCCGAGACGGCCTCTGCAGGGCAGGTGCTCGAGCGACTGGCTGGGAGGCACCCATGACTTCCGCGAGGCGTTGGCGGAACCGCCACGGGGTTGTGCTAATCTCGACTTGTCGAGATTTGTCAAACAGTTTCCACCATAATAACCAGATCGGCTGAGATAAAGGATCCCGGATCATGGCAAAAGGGCAGATGCTTCAAGAACCCTTCCTCAACGCGTTGCGTCGCGACCGTGTCCCGGTTTCCGTCTATCTGGTCAACGGGATCAAGTTGCAGGGGCAGATCGAGTCATTCGACCAGTTCGTGGTGCTCTTGAAGAGTGCGGTGTCGCAGATGGTCTATAAACACGCGATCTCGACGATCGTTCCCTCGCGTCAGGTACGGATGAATCTCGAGATCGAGGGCGAAGAGCCCGAAGACGCCGCGAATTCCTGAGTTCATGACCAGGCTGCACCCGATTGTTTGAACGTCCCGAAACGGGGGATCGCGCGCTGCTTGTGGCGCTCGCCATCGGCGAGCCGATCGGCATCGATGCGCAAATCGCGGAGTTCGGGGATCTCGCACGCTCCGCGGGCGCCGAGGTCGTCGGTCTCGTTTCCGGCAATCGGCACAGACCGGATGCCCGCTTCTTCGTAGGGTCCGGCAAGGCCGACGAAATTGCCGAAGCGGTTCAGACCACGGCCGCCGACGTGGTGATCCTCAATCACCCGCTTTCGCCCAGTCAGGAGCGTAACCTCGAGCGGCATTTGCGTTGTCGGGTGCTGGATCGTTCCGGCCTGATCCTCGATATCTTTGCGCAGCGTGCGCGCTCCCATGAGGGCAAACTGCAAGTGGAGCTGGCGCAGCTCAGGCACATGGCCACTCGCCTGGTCCGCGGCTGGACGCACCTGGAGCGCCAGAAGGGCGGCATCGGCCTGCGCGGGCCCGGCGAGACCCAGCTCGAAACCGACCGGCGGTTGCTCGCGGCGCGAATCAAGCACATCGAGCGTCGTCTGGAAAAGGTTCAGCGGTCCCGGGAGCAGGGGCGGCAGTCAAGGCGACGGAACGAGATCCCGACCGTCGCGCTGGTGGGGTATACCAACGCAGGCAAATCGACGCTGTTCAACCGGTTGACGCAGTCGCGGGTCTATACCGCCGACCAGCTCTTCGCGACCCTGGACCCGACGATGCGTCGTCTCGATCTGGCGCCGCACCAGTCCCTGATCCTCGCCGATACCGTTGGCTTCGTACGCGACCTGCCCCATGAGTTGATCGCCGCGTTCAAGGCCACGTTGACCGAAACCCGCGAAGCGGCATTGCTGCTCCACGTGATCGATGCTTCGGACCCTGAACGCGAGGCGCATGTCGGACAGGTGGAAGCGGTACTCGACGAGATCGGCGCCGGAACGGTTCCCGTCTGGCGGATCTACAACAAGGTCGACCGCCTGCCCGGGGGGCGTGAAGGCGAACCGGCGTCACGTTTTCTGGCCGGTGGTGACGCCCTGTGGCTGTCCGCGGAGACGGGTGAGGGAGTGGAGGCACTGGAACGGCGCCTCGCCGAGCGGTTCACCGAGGCGCTCTTCCGCGGTTGGGTGGCCATCCCGGCTTCGGAGGGTCGCCTGCGCAGCCGGCTCTACGCGGAGCGCGCCGTCGAAGCCGAGCAGAGTGGCGACGATGGGTCCATCCTCCTGCGTCTCAATCTTCCGGATCGGCTGTTCCGTACCCTGCTACGGGAGACGGGACGGGTGGGCGCCGATCCGGAAACATGGCGCGTCGCCCCGGAGTCCGGCGAGGAATCCGGGCGGCCGGAGGGCTCGCCGGCTTCTGTGGATGCCGGGGGGCACTGATGGCCCTGGGCAGGTGGGGTGGACGTCGAAGTGACGAGTTCCGGCCAAGCCGGTAGACTAAGGGGTTGTACTTCGGGGTGTTTGAGCGAAAGTGGCGGAACTGGCAGACGCGCTGGATTTAGGTTCCAGTGGGGTAACCCGTGAGAGTTCGAGTCTCTCCTTTCGCACCATGCCGAACATTCCCGCCGTCCCCATTTCCGTGCCGGTGCGGCACGATTCACCGATTTCCTGATTTTACGTGAGGCCATCTGATGCAAGTGTCTGTTGAATCCACCGGCAGCCTGGACCGGAAAATGACGGTCCAATTTCCCCCGGACCGGATCGATTCCGAGGTTGAGAAGAGGCTGCGGGCTTTGACCAAGCGCGTTCGGATCGATGGTTTTCGACCCGGCAAGGTGCCGTTGAAGATCGTGCAGCAGCGCTACGGGTCCGGGGTGTATCAGGAAGTGCTGAGCGAGGTGCTCCAGCAGAGCTACCGCGAGGCGATCGACGAACAGGGACTCGCGCCTGCGGGTGGCCCGAGTATCGAGCCGAAGGTCATCGAGCCCGGTCAGCCGATCGAATACGTCGCGTCGTTCCAGGTGTTTCCGGAGGTGATACTGGCCGATCTGTCGGATGTCGACATCGAACGCCCGGTCGCAAGCATCGAGGCGGCCGATATCGACCGTGTGATCGACTCCCTGCGCAAGCAGCAACGGACGTGGCAGCCCGTCGAGCGGCCGGCCGCGGAGGGCGACCGTGTCACGCTGGACTTCACCGGAACGCTCAATGGTGTGGATTTCGAAGGTGGCAAGGCCGAAGGCTTCTCCGTGGAGGTTGGCGCCGGGCGACTGCTGCCGGATTTCGAATCGCAGCTCGTGGGTGTTGAAACAGGTGCCGAAAAGACCATTGAAGTGCCCTTCCCGGAGGATTATCCAGCCGAGCATCTGAAGGGCCAGACGGCACAGTTTGCACTGAAAATCCGCAAGGTCGAGGAGCCGCGCCTACCCGAAGTGGACGCCGAATTCGCGCGTGCATTCGGTATCAAGGATGGCGATGTGGACAAGCTGCGTACCGAGGTCAAGGCCAACATGGGCCGGGAGCTCGGGCAGAACATCAAGGGGCGCATCAAGAAACAGGTGATGGACGCCCTGGTGAGCAAGCACGAGTTCGAGTTGCCCAAGGCGCTGGTCCGGGGTGAAATCGAGCGTCTGCGCTCCGAGGCCGAGACGCGCTTTGGCGGAGCCGAGAAAACCCAGCCCCTCCCCGATGCGCTGTTCGAGGAAGAAGCCCGGCGTCGCGTGCGCCTGGGGTTGATCGTCCGGACGATCGTCGAGGCGGAGAAGATCGAGGTCGATCCCCAGCGCGTGGAGAGTGAATTGGACAGCCTCGCGGGAACCTACGAGGATGGCGGCGAAGTCAAGCGCTACTATCGTTCGCATCCGCAGGCCATGGCCAGCCTCGAATCACTCGTGATCGAGGATCAGGTGGTCGACTGGGTGCTGACCAAGGCCCGGGTCACCGACGTGACGGGCAGCTTCGACAGTCTGATGAATTCTGCCAAACCCAACATGGAGACTCCCGAATGACGCAACCGCTGGCGGACCAGGGGGCGCAGCATGCCCGGGCACTGAATCTCGTGCCGATGGTCGTGGAGCAGACGGCTCGGGGCGAGCGGGCCTACGACATCTACTCCCGACTTCTCAAGGACCGCGTGGTGTTTTGCGTCGGACCGGTCGAGGACTACATGGCCAACGTCATCGTGGCCCAGTTGCTGTTCCTGGAATCGGAGAACCCGGACAAGGACATCAGTCTCTATATCAACTCCCCCGGCGGGGCAGTGACCGCCGGCATGGCGATCTACGACACCATGCAGTTCATCCAGCCGCAGGTCAGCACGCTTTGCGTGGGCCAGGCTGCGAGCATGGGCGCCCTGCTGCTGGCAGGCGGGGCACCGGAAAAGCGCTACTGCCTGCAGCACTCGCGGGTGATGATCCATCAGCCGTTGGGGGGGTACCAGGGCCAGGCCACCGATATCGACATCCACGCGCGCGAAATCCTGAAAATCCGTGAAGAGCTCAATCAGATCCTCGCGGCGCATTCCGGGCAGGACGTCGAAAAGATCCGCAACGATACGGAGCGCGATCGATTCATGACCGCCCATGAGGCGAAGGAGTACGGGCTGGTCGACCACGTCCTCCACAAGCGCGAGGTCAAGGCCAAGTAACGCGGAGCTGCAACCGGACGGAGAGCCGGTTCGCTTGCAACGGGGTTCCAAACGGGGCATTTTGGATCTGAAACTACTTTCGCGGATCGAGGCATACCGATGAGCGACGAAAAATCCCCGCGCAACGACGGCAAGCTGCTGTATTGCTCATTCTGTGGGAAGAGCCAGCACGAGGTCCGGAAACTCATCGCCGGCCCCTCCGTTTTCATTTGCGACGAGTGCGTCGAGCTTTGCAATGACATTATCCGCGAGGAGATGCAGGAAGCAGGCCAGGCCGAACGCGACTCCCTGCCCAAGCCGCGCGAGATCCGTGGCATCCTCGATGAATACGTGATCGGCCAGGATTCCGCGAAAAAGATCCTGTCCGTGGCGGTGTACAACCACTACAAGCGTCTCGAGGCGAAATCCGGCAAGGACGAGGTCGAACTCTCCAAGTCGAACATCCTGCTGATCGGGCCGACCGGCTCGGGCAAGACCCTGCTGGCCGAGACCCTTGCGCGTGTGCTGAACGTTCCCTTCACCATCGCCGACGCCACCACGCTCACCGAGGCGGGCTATGTGGGCGAAGACGTCGAGAACATCATTCAGAAGCTCTTGCAGAAGTGTGATTACGATGTCGAGAAGGCGGAGACCGGGATCGTGTATATCGACGAGATCGACAAGATTTCGCGGAAATCCGACAACCCTTCCATTACCCGTGACGTTTCCGGCGAAGGCGTCCAGCAGGCTTTGCTGAAGCTGATCGAGGGGACCACCGCCTCGGTGCCGCCGCAAGGCGGCCGCAAGCATCCCCAGCAGGAATTCCTGCAGGTCGATACCCGAAATATCCTGTTCGTCTGTGGTGGAGCCTTTTCCGGGCTGGAAAAGGTGATCCAGCAGCGATCAGAAAAGGGTGGGATCGGGTTCTCCGCGGAGGTGCGCTCCCCCGAGAAGGATCGCTCCGGCAGCGAATGGTTGCGGCGACTGGAAGCGGAGGATCTCGTGCGGTACGGGCTGATTCCTGAATTCGTGGGCCGTCTCCCGGTACATGCCACCCTGGAGGAGCTCGACGAGCCCGCCCTGGTGACGATCCTGACCCAGCCCCGCAACGCGCTGGTCAAGCAGTATGCGCGCCTGTTCGAGATGGAAGGGGTGGAACTGGAGTTCCGCGAAGATGCCCTGACGGCCATCGCCCGAAAGGCCATGGCTCGCAAGACCGGTGCCCGCGGGCTCCGGTCCATCATGGAACAGATCCTGCTCGATACCATGTACGAGCTGCCGTCCATGGAAAACGTCAGCAAGGTGGTGATCGATGAGGCAGTGATCCGCGGAGACGCGGAACCCTACCTCATCTACGAGAACACCAACTTCACCCGGCAGGCGGCCTCGGATTCCTGAAGTTCGGTTCGGGGTACGGGTGCACCGAACCCCGAACCCTTTTCGGTCCCTGCAGGTCTCACCTGAAATGGACGTGTGCCGGACATATCCCGACACGCGAGGCCAGACCTTGAAAACGCTGCGTCCGCCCCAACCGTTTCCCATTCAACTACCGCTGACCCTCGAGGGTGCCCCATGACTCAGAAGACGAGCCCGTCCCAGAACGACGTCGAATCGCCGGTGAAGCGGGTCGCCGTGCTGCCCCTGCGCGATGTCGTCGTGTATCCCCACATGGTGATTCCACTGTTTGTCGGGCGTGAGAAATCGATTCGGGCACTGGATTCGGCAATGGCCGAGAACAAGCAGGTAGTGCTGGTCGCTCAGAAAAGTGCCGAGATCGACGAGCCGGAAGCGAAGGATCTCCACTCCATCGGTACGCTCGGCAACATCCTGCAGCTGCTTCGCCTCCCCGACGGGACCATCAAGGTGCTGGTCGAGGGCGCGCAGCGGGCGCGCGTGATGGACCTGGACGAACAGGACAATCACTTCGTGGCTCAGATCGCCGTCCTCGAAGAGGAAGCGGGCGCCGAGGAACGCGAGATGGAGATTCTCTCCCGTTCCGCACTGAACCTGTTCGAGCAGTACATCAAGCTGAACAAGAAGGTGCCGCCCGAGATCCTGACCTCGCTGGCGGGCATCGACGATGCCTCCCGCCTCGCCGATACGATTGCCGCCCACATGTCGCTGAAGCTCGACGAGAAGCAGAAGGTGCTGGAGATCGTGAGCGTGAAGGACCGCCTCGAGCACCTGATCGCGCAGATCGAGGGCGAAATGGACGTGCTGCAGATCGAGAAGCGCATCCGCGGGCGTGTGAAGCAGCAGATGGAGAAGTCGCAGCGCGAGTACTACCTCAACGAACAGATGAAGGCGATCCAGAAGGAACTGGGCGATCTCGAGGACGCGCCGAACGAGGCCGAGGAGCTGACACAGAAGATCGCGAAGGCCGGCATGCCCAAGGAGGCCAAGAAAAAGGCCCTGGCCGAGCTGAACAAGCTGAAAATGATGTCACCGATGTCGGCCGAGGCGACCGTCGTGCGCAGCTACATCGATTGGCTCGTGAATGTGCCTTGGAAGAAGCGGACCAAGGTGAGCCAGGATCTGACGACCGCGGAAACCGTGCTGAACGAGGATCACTACGGGCTCGAGGAAGTAAAGGAACGCATCCTTGAGTACTTGGCCGTGCAATCCCGAGTGCGCAAGATGAAGGGCCCGATCCTGTGCCTCGTGGGTCCTCCGGGGGTGGGCAAGACCTCGCTGGGCCAGTCCATTGCGCGAGCCACGAACCGGAAATTCACCCGAATGGCGCTGGGTGGGGTGCGCGACGAAGCCGAGATTCGCGGTCACCGCCGCACGTACATCGGTTCCCTGCCGGGAAAAATCGTGCAGAACCTCTCCAAGGTTGGTGTGCGCAACCCGTTGTTTCTACTTGATGAAATCGACAAGATGGCAATGGACTTCCGCGGCGATCCGGCCTCGGCGCTGCTCGAAGTTCTGGATCCCGAACAGAACCACACGTTCAGCGATCACTACCTCGAGGTCGATTTCGACCTCTCCGAGGTGCTGTTCGTGTGCACCGCGAACAGCATGAAGATTCCTGGTCCGCTGCTTGACCGCATGGAAGTGATCCGCCTGTCCGGATACACCGAGGACGAGAAGATCAACATTGCGCGTAATTACCTCATCAAGAAACAGATCGAGGCCAACGGACTGAGCGATGACGAAATCCAGATCACCGACACGGTGGTGCGTGACATCGTGCGTTACTACACGCGTGAGGCCGGCGTGCGCTCGCTCGAGCGGGAAATCGCGAAGATCTGCCGCAAGGTGGTGAAGCTGCGCCTGCTGGGCAAGGACAAGGCGAAGACCACGCAGGTGACGCCCAAGAGCCTTGATCGTTACCTGGGGGTCCGCCGGTTCCGGTTCGGCCTGGCCGAGGAGAATGATCAGGTCGGGCAGGTCACCGGGCTGGCGTGGACCGAGGTCGGTGGTGAACTGTTGACCATCGAAGCCTCGGTCGTACCCGGCAAGGGTAAGACCCTGCAGACGGGCAAGCTGGGAGATGTGATGCAGGAGTCCATCCAGGCAGCGCTGACCGTCGTGCGCAGTCGGGCGGCATCGCTAGGCCTGGCGGAGAATTTCCACGAGAAGAGCGACCTGCACATCCACGTGCCGGAAGGCGCAACGCCGAAAGATGGCCCGAGCGCAGGTATCGGCATGTGCACCGCGATCGTTTCGGCGCTCACTGGAATAACGGTACGCGCGGATGTCGCGATGACCGGGGAAATCACCCTGCGTGGACAGGTGCTGCCCATTGGTGGTCTCAAGGAGAAGCTTCTGGCGGCACACCGGGGCGGCATCCGGACCGTGATGATCCCCGAGGAGAATGAAAAGGACCTCGTGGATATTCCAAAGAATATCAAGGCTAAACTGGACATTCGGCCGGTACGCTGGATCGATGAGGTGCTGGAGATAGCGCTGACGCACATGCCTGAGCCGCTGGCGGGAGAGCCGGCGCCGAAGGTGACGGCAGCCAGCAAACGCAGCGGTGAACCCCGGCGGAGAAACCTTCGCCACCATTAAGACGGAGCCCTTCCGGACGTTCAACGGTGTTGTTTTCGGCCGCAGGCGTTTATGCTTCGCCTGCGGCCGGAATCGTTTTCGACTGTCGGTTCGGAATCCGCCCTTGCCATTGCCGCATCGGGGATATAAGAATAGACGGGTGGGGCAGCACACCTTCAGGGGGTTCGACGTTGCCACATCGCATGATTTGCGCCCGCGAGGATGGGTATTCCCGGCTCTCCGCCCTAGACAAACAAAAAAGGAATCCGCGCTTATGAACAAATCCGAAATGATTGAAGCGATCGCTGCCGAGGCTGATGTTCCCAAGGCACAGGCGGGTCGCGTGCTCGACGCCATGGTCTCTGTTGTTGGCAATGCGCTGGCCGAGGGTCAGCAGGTGTCCATGGTGGGTTTCGGCACCTTCCTGGTTCGCGAACGTCCCGCGCGCAGCGGCCGTAACCCCCGTACCGGCGACACCATCGAGATCGCGGCCTCCAAGACACCTTCATTCAAGGCTGGCAAAGCGCTCAAGGACAAAGTAAACTAAGCGGCTTTCCAGGGTGCTTAGCTCAGCTGGTAGAGCGTCGCCCTTACAAGGCGAATGTCGGCGGTTCGATCCCGTCAGCACCCACCAGAAAGGTCGAACGAATCCGGAGCGGTAGTTCAGTTGGTTAGAATACCGGCCTGTCACGCCGGGGGTCGCGGGTTCGAGTCCCGTCCGCTCCGCCACTAAC
>SLNI01000156.1 GCA_007133115.1 Thioalkalivibrio sp.
GAGATCAGCAGCCGCGAACTGACCGAACTCTATCTCGGCCGGATCGAGCGGCTGGATGCGCAACTCAACAGTTTCATCACGGTGACCCACGAACGGGCGCTCGCGGCGGCCAACGCGGCCGATGAGCGGATCGGGCGGGGCGAAGACGCCCTTTTGCTGGGGCTGCCGATTGCGCAAAAGGACATCTTCTGCACCGCGGGCGTTCGCTCGAGTTGTGGTTCCCGAATGCTCGACTCCTTCATTGCGCCGTACGACGCGACCGTGGTCGCGCGCATGAACGCGGCTGGCGCGGTGATGCTGGGCAAGACCAACATGGACGAGTTCGCGATGGGGTCGTCGAACGAAACCAGCTTTTATGGCCCGGTTCGCAATCCCTGGGATCTCGATCGTGTGCCGGGCGGGTCCTCGGGTGGGTCCGCGGCGGCTGTCGCGGCCCGGCTCGTGCCGGCGGCGACGGGTACAGACACCGGGGGCTCGATCCGCCAGCCCGCGGCCTTTTGCGGAATCACCGGTCTGAAGCCCACCTACGGACGCGTCTCCCGCTACGGCATGATCGCCTTCGCCTCCAGCCTCGATCAGGGCGGCCCGATGGCGGCGACTGCCGAGGACTGCGCGCTCATGCTGAATGCCATGGCGGGTTTCGACCCGCAGGATTCCACCAGCGTCGAGCGGCCCGCCGAGGATTTCTGCGCCGACCTCGAGCGCGACCTGAAGGGGCTGCGCATCGGTCTGCCGCGGGAATTCTTTGGGGATGGGCTCGATCCGGCGATGCGAGCTGTAATCGAAACGGCCCTGGCGGTGCTGAAGGAGCGTGGGGCGATCCTGGTTGATATCAACCTGCCGAACAGCGGGCTGTCGGTCCCCGCCTACTACGTGGTGGCTCCCGCCGAGTGCTCTTCGAACCTCGCGCGCTATGACGGAGTGCGCTACGGCCACCGTTGTGCCCACCCCGTGGACTTGCAGGATCTCTACACGCGATCGCGGGCCGAGGGATTCGGGGCCGAGGTGAAGCGGCGCATCATGATCGGGACCTACGTGCTCTCGGCGGGCTATTACGATGCCTACTACCTGAAAGCCCAGAAGGTGCGGCGGTTGATCGCCGATGATTTCCGGCGTGCTTTCGGGCAGGTCGACGTGATTTTGGGTCCGACCACCCCGGAACTGCCGTTCCGGCTGGGCGAGAAGAGCGCCGATCCGGTGAAGATGTACCTCTCGGACATCTATACCATCGCGGTGAACCTGGCGGGACTTCCCGGCCTTTCGATGCCGGCGGGAACCATCGGCAGCCTACCGGTGGGGCTGCAGCTGATCGGAAACTATTTCGACGAGGCCCGCCTGCTCAACGTGGCCCACCAGTTCCAGCAGGACACCGACTGGCATGCCCGCATGCCGGCGGCGTTCGTTTAGGGGGCATCAGGCATGGAATGGGAAACCGTGATCGGGCTTGAGGTTCATGCCCAGCTCAATACCGTTTCGAAGATCTTCTCGGGCGCCGGAACCACCTACGGTGCGGAGCCCAACCGCCAGGCCTGCGCGGTGG
Source organism: Thioalkalivibrio sp. (assembly GCA_007133115.1). Taxonomy (GTDB): domain Bacteria; phylum Pseudomonadota; class Gammaproteobacteria; order Ectothiorhodospirales; family Ectothiorhodospiraceae; genus Thioalkalivibrio. The sequence continues at coordinate 1,541 of SLNI01000156.1, forward strand.
ATCTGGGCCTGCCCGGTGTGCTTCCGGTGCTGAACGGCGCGACCGTCGCCAAGGCCGTTACGCTCGGGCTGGCGATCGACGCGCGCATTGCGCCCCGATCGGTGTTTGCCCGCAAGAACTACTTCTACCCGGACCTGCCGAAGGGCTACCAGATCTCGCAATACGAGCTGCCGATCGTCGCGGAGGGACATCTCGACATCGAACTGGAGGACGGGACACGCAAGCGCATCGGGATTACCCGGGCGCACCTGGAGGAGGATGCCGGCAAGAGCCTGCACGAGGGCCTGGGCGCCATGACCGGTATTGATCTGAACCGGGCCGGCACGCCGCTGGTGGAGATTGTCTCGGAGCCGGACCTGCGCTCGGCGAAGGAGGCGGTAGCCTACATGAAGAAGCTGCACGCGCTGGTGCGCTATCTCGGCGTCTGTGACGGCAACATGCAGGAGGGCAGTTTCCGTTGCGATGCCAACGTTTCGGTACGCCCCGTGGGGCAGAAGGCGTTCGGTACGCGTGCGGAGATCAAGAATCTCAATTCGTTCCGATTCGTGGAGCGTGCCATCAACTTCGAGGTGGAGCGCCAGATCGGGCTCCTCGAAGGCGGAGGGCAGGTGGTGCAGGAGACCCGTCTGTATGACCCGGATCACGATGAGACCCGGTCCATGCGTTCGAAGGAAGAAGCCAATGATTACCGGTATTTCCCGGACCCGGATCTGTTGCCGGTGGTGATTCATCCGGAGTTCGTCGAGCGGCTGCGGTCGGAGCTCCCGGAGCTCCCGGACGCCAAGCGGGAACGGTTCATCGACGTGTACGGGCTCTCGGACTACGATGCCGGTATGTTGACCGGCAGCCGCGAACTGGCCGATTTCTTCGAAGCGGTGGCCGCGGGGTGTGATGCCCCCAAGCTTGCGGCCAACTGGGTGATGGGCGAGTTTTCCGCGGCCCTGAACCGGTCCGAGATCGATCTCCGGGGCAGTCCCGTGTCGGCGGCGGCGCTCGCGGAGTTGCTGTGCCGCATCGAGGATCAGACGCTCTCGGGGAAGCTCGCGAAAGACGTTTTCGAGGCGATGTGGTCCGGCGAGGGGGATGCCGATGCCGTCATCGATGCGCGTGGCCTGAAGCAGATCACCGACACCGGGGCCATCGACGCGATCATCGACGCGGTGGTCTCGGCCAATCCCGCGCAGGTGGAACAATACCGGTCGGGCAAGGACAAGGTGTTCGGTTTCTTTGTGGGCCAGGTCATGAAGCAGACGCAGGGCAAGGCCAACCCGGCGCAGGTGAACGAGCGTCTGCGCGCGCGGCTGCTGAAAGACTGAGCGCGATCCGATGTGGTACTGGAACCGGTCATGATCGAACGGGATACCCTGCATCGGTTCCTGCTCGAAAACATGCCCGTTCGGGGAGAGTGGGTGCACCTCGATGCCTCCTGGCAGGCCTTGCTGGAGCGTCACGACTACCCGCCGGTGGTTCGCGAACGCCTGGGCGAAGCCTATGCCGCAGTGGCTCTGATCGCCGCCACCTTGAAGTTCGATGGTTCCCTGATCCTCCAGATCACTGGCTCGGGCCCGCTCCATCTGCTGGTCGTGCAGGCCACGGGCAGCCGGGCGCTGCGTGGACTGGCACGTTATCGCGGCGAGGTTCCCGCGGGTGATCTGAAGGAGGTTTTTGGCGCCAATGCCCGCATGGTGCTCACGCTCGATCCCGGTGCCGGACGCGAGCGCTACCAGGGGGTCGTGGAGCTGGAAGGAAGCCACCTGGCTGCGGCGCTCGACGAGTATTTCCGTCGTTCCGAGCAGTTACCCACACGGGTCTGGCTGGCCGCGGATGCCAGGCAGGCTTCGGGACTGCTGTTGCAGGGGATGCCCGGGGCGGACGGTGCGCCCACTTCGCCGGACACCGAGGACTGGACCCGGGCCAGCGTGCTGGGCGAGACAGTCACCCGCGCGGAACTGCTTGGGCTGCCGGCGTCGGAGCTGTTGCTGCGGCTGTTCCACGAGGAGGGGATTCGGCTGCTCGACGGGCAGGCGATGCGCTTCGCCTGCACCTGCTCACGGGAGAAGGTCGATGGCATGCTGCGGGGTCTGGGGGCTGCCGAGGTCCGCGAAACGCTGGCGGAGCAGGGCGAGATCGAGGTGACCTGCGAATTCTGCAATGCGCAGTATCGCCTCGATGCCGTCGATACGGAGGCATTGTTCGCCGCAGACGAACGCCAGCCCGATGTAGGCTCCACCCGGCATTGAGGCGTCACGCCTGGGCCGATGTCCTCCCGCTCCTTCCCGGGGCCAATGATCCGCACACCGGGCAGTCCGGGTCGCGCACGAGGGCCAGTCTGCGGAACTGCATGGTGAGTCCATCGACCAGCAGCAGATGGCCGGCCAGCGTGGGCAGTCCCATCAGCAGTTTCAACGCTTCCGTGGCCTGGAGGCTGCCGATGACGCCCGGCATACTGGCCAGAACGCCTGATTCGGAACAGGTCTCGCCGAGTTCTTCGCCGTCCCCGTAGAGGCAGTGATAACAGGCGGCATTCGGGTCGCGGAAGTCGAAGGTCGCCAGTTGCCCTTCGAAACGGATCACCGCTCCGGACACCAGCGGTGTGAGGGTGTTCAGGGCCGCGTGGTTGATCAGCGCGCGGCTGGCGAAGTTGTCGGTGCCATCGAGAACCACGTCGGCTTCCCGGAAAACCCGTTCCAGGCCGCTCTGCTCCAGTCTTCGGTCGATGGGATCGACCCGGCAATCGGGGTTCAGCCGGAGCAGGCTGTCCGCCGCGGACAGCACTTTTGGGCGGCCGATGTCGGCGTCCCCGTGCAGAATCTGGCGCTGCAGGTTGGAGAGTTCGACCTCGTCGAAGTCGACCAAGGTGAGGCGCCCGACGCCCGCAGCGGCGAGGTAGGCAGCCACCGGTGAGCCCAGGCCGCCCAGCCCCATCACCACGGCATGAGCGGCGGCCAGGCGCTCCTGTCCCTCCGCGCCGATCTCGGGCAGCAGGATCTGGCGGCTGTACCGGAGCAGAAGCGCGTCGTTCATGCGGCCAGGCGTGCGTCAGGGTGGGTCTGCAACCTCACCAGTACGAGCGCCAGTGGTCCGGACGCTGATCGCGGCAGCCGTGCTCGTGCTTCTGGTATTCCCGGACGAAAATACGCCGCGCGCAGTGTCCAAAGCAGTTGGATCGCAGCTTCAGATTTTCGCGCCGGGTCTCTTCGCAATACTGGTAATAGGTACGGCGCAGGCGCGTCAGCAGACTGTTGTCGAGATGGAACCCGAGTTCCTGCAACGCGGATTCGATCTCCGCGAAGGTGACCTGCAGCAGATCGTACTGGACCAGTACGCGGTTGGGGCCAGATATCGAGACCTGAGACACCATGGGCGAGTCCGCGAGCAACAGCGCCGCCGAGGGTGCCTGATCAGCCTCCCAATGCGGCCCACGAAAGACCAGTTCCCGGGAACGGAGGGTGGAGTCCATGTCCCAATGGTAGTTGGGCTCAGGGAATTTGCCCAGCGCGCGGAAGGGGTAGGGTGGCTTCAGGTGGACCCATCGCGGGACTGGGCCTCCGTGACGCGGTCATGTCCCGCAAGATCCCGGTGGCTGCAAACCTCATGGAAGCCCCAGCCGTCGAGCATCCGGCGCACGGCCGCGGCTTGTCCAAAGCCGTGTTCGAGCAGGAGATGCCCGCCGGGGCGCAGGTGTTGCCCCGCCATCGCGGCAATGGCCTCGAGGTCGGCCAATCCATGATTCGGAGCGGCCAGGGCCATGCGGGGTTCGAAGCGAAGGTCCCCTTGCTCCAGGTGTGGATCGCCGGGATCGATGTAGGGTGGATTGCTGACGATCAGATCGAAGGTGGGGGCCGCACGAACGGGTTCCAGCCATCGTCCCTGGAACCAGTGGACATCGAGACGAAGTGCGCGCGCGTTCCGGGCGGCCACGGCGAGGGCCGGTCCGCTCAGGTCGCTGCCCCAGGCGTCGATATCCGGCCTTTCCCGCTTGAGCGCGAGGATGACGGCGCCGGATCCCGTTCCAAGGTCGAGGACACACGGGTTCTCTGCCGGAAGGCGCTCCAGGGCAAGGGAAACCAGGAGCTCGGTATCGGGCCGGGGAATCAGACAGTGTTCGTTGATCTGCAACGGCATCGACCAGAATTCACGCTCGCCGAGCAGGTAGGCCACCGGTATCCCCGCGGCACGTCGTTGGGTCAACTCGAGCGCCCGCCTGCATTCTTCGGAGGCGATTTTCCGATCCCCGTGCGCGATCAGGGCTACGGTATCCGTGTCCAGGACATGCCCCAGAAGCAGCCGTGCCTCCAGGGCAGCCGCGTCGATGCCCGCCCGTGCCAGTTGCTCTCGCATCCGGGAAAGCATGGCCTGGATCGTAGGGGGGTCAATCGTCGGCAAGGGCTGCCAGCTGCTCGGCCTTGTATTCATGAGTCAGTGGATCGATCAGCGGGTCCATATCGCCCGCCATAACGTCATCGATCCGGTACAGGGTCAGGTTGATTCGGTGGTCGGTGATCCGGCCCTGGGGAAAATTGTAGGTGCGGATTCGCTCCGAGCGGTCGCCACTGCCCACCAGGCTCTTGCGCGCCGCGCTCTGCTCGGCGTTCTGTCGGCTGCGTTCGGCCTCATAGACCCGCGCCGCCAGGAGGTTCATCGCGCGAGCCTTGTTCTTGTGCTGCGAGCGCTCATCCTGGCACTCGACCACGAAGCCGGTCGGCAGGTGGGTCAGGCGCACGGCGGAATCGGTGCGGTTGACGTGCTGCCCGCCCGCCCCGCTGGCCCGATAGGTATCGATGCGCAGGTCGGCGGGATTGATTTCCGGCATTTCGACCTCCTCGAGCTCCGGGAGAATCGCGACGGTTGCCGCCGAGGTGTGGATGCGACCCTGGGATTCGGTTTCCGGCACGCGCTGTACCCGGTGCGCCCCCGACTCGAATTTGAGTCGCGAGTACGCGCCCTGACCGATCAGCCGAGCGATGACCTCGCGATACCCCCCGTGCTCGCCCTCGCTGGCGCTGAGAATTTCCAGCTGCCAGTTGCGCCGCTCGGCGTAACGTCCGTACATCCGGAACAGGTCACCCGCGAAGATCGCCGCTTCGTCTCCTCCCGTTCCGGCTCGGATTTCCAGAAAAAGATTGGAGTCGTCGTGCGGATCGCGCGGCACTAGGTGTGTCTGCAGCTCACTTTCGAGTGCGGCGTCCTCGGCGGTGAGGCGGGCCATCTCGTCTTCCGCGAGCGCGCGCACCCCGGGTTCCGGGTCCTGCAGCATGGCGCGTGTGGTTTCGAGTTCTCTCTGGTTGGCCACCCAGTCATGCCAGGCCTTTGCGACGGGTTCTAGCTGGCTGTATTCCATCGACAGCCGCCGGAACAGGTTGCCGTCATCGGCGGTGTCGGGTTCAGCCAGCAGCTGGGCGATTTCCTCGTGGCGTTCAGCCAGGCCTTCGAGTTTTCGGCGAAAGGACGCTTTCACGGGGTGCCGTGTCCGTTGCCACCCTCGTCGTCGGGTAGCCGGAACAGCCTGTGGGCGGCGCGAAACAGGTGGTCATCCCCTTCGTGGGCCGCAATGTTGAGACTTTTGCATGGCGCGTGCATCAGCTTGTTGGTCAGCGTGTGGGCCAGTTGCCGGAGGACCTCCTCGGGCGGCCGGCCGGCGCGCAGCAGCGATTCGGCCCGACCCAGCGCTTCGTGCTGGATGGTCTCTGCCTGTTCCCGAAGACGCCGGATGCTCTCTACCGAATCGCGCGCGCGGAGCCAACACATGAATTCGTCCGCACGCGTCGCGATGATCTGTTCCGCCTGCTCCGCCGCGGCCTGGCGAGAAGCCATGTTCTCATTGATGACCTGTTGCAGGTCGTCGACGGTGTACAGGTATATGTCCTCGAGTTCCGCCACCTCGGGTTCGATGTCCCTGGGTACGGCGATATCGACCATGAAAATGGGCCGATGCCGGCGCTTGCGGATTGCGCGCTCCACGGCGCCCTTGCCCAGGATGGGCAGCGGGGCGGCGGTGGAACTGATCACGATATCGGCGCGGTGCAGGTAATCGGGCAGCGCGTTCAGGGGGATCGGTTCCGCGTTGAAGCGGTCGCCCAGCGTGTGGGCGCGTTCGACCGTGCGGTTGGCGACGATCACGTGTCCGATGCCGTGGCCTGCAAGATGGCGCAGCGCGAGTTCGATGGTCTCTCCCGCCCCGATCACCAGGGCGGTCAGCGGCTTCAGGTCGCCGAAAATCTGGCGCGCGAGCGAAACCGCGGCAAAGGCCACCGAGACGGCGCTGGCCCCGATTGCGGTGGATGTCCGCACGTCCTTGGCGGTTGCGAATGCATGTTGGAACAGACGCTCCAGCGAGAGGCCCAGTGTGCCGGCTTCGTGCGCATGCTGATATGCCGATTTCATCTGGCCGAGAATCTGCGGCTCTCCCAGGATCATGGAGTCGAGGCCGCAGGCCACGCGCAACGTGTGCATCACCGCCTCGTTGTCGCGATGGCGGTACAGATAGGCGTCGAGTTCGCTACGACGGATGCCGTGGAATCCTCCAAGCCAGTCGAGCACCCGCTCTTCTCCCTCCTGCCCGTTTTCCCGGAAATAAATTTCCGTTCGGTTGCAGGTGGACAGGATCGCAGCCTCGGGAATCTTGACGCCCGAATGCAGCGAGTCGAGCGCCTCTCCCAGTTGAACGTCATCGACGGACAGCCGTTCGCGCACCTCGACGGGCGCGGTTCTATGATTGATTCCGAGCGCGAACAGCATGTTCTTGGGTGTTTTCGCCTAAGATGTGCCTACCAACCGAATAGTGTACTGCCTCAAGCGGTTCGATACAGAGGACGTGCTCAATCATTGTGGAACCCCGCGCGCAATCCTTCGTCCAACCCTTCGAAATGATGCTGAATCCCTCCGTCGTCTCGCGTGTCGTCGCCGCCGCACTTGCAGCGTTGGCCATGAGTGGTTGCGCCCAGACCCCGGTCGAGGTGACCGGGTCCGGCTTCACCGACTCTCCCTTCATCATGTCGGCACCACCCAGCTCGACGATCGACGTCGAAAGCGAGCTCATGTTCCAGCTGCTCGCTGCCGAAATGGCCCTGCAGGCGGACGATTACGAGCAGGCCAGCACCTATTATCTGGAGGCCGCCCGCCTGAGCCGTGATCCGGCGGTGGCCGAACGCGCCACTCGGACGGCGCTGGTTGCGCGCCAGCGGAACCAGGCATTGA
>SLNI01000179.1 GCA_007133115.1 Thioalkalivibrio sp.
GGGCAGATTGCTGCATGGGATCGCTGGGCATGGGCCAGGGTCTCGATTCTGTCAGGTCGGTGCCGCTTCGGTATGCGAGCCGGCCCGGCATTTTCGACAGTGTAACGGCCCGACCCGCCCTCTGCTTCAACTGATGACCGCAAGGTACGATTGACCTCGACCTGCGGCCATGGCAGCGTGCGCACATCCCGACGATTCACCGTTGAGTCGAGCGGGAGATTCGGGTTCGCAACGTCGGAACCGGTCGACCACCCTCTCCAGATAAGGAAACCCCGCCATGTCTCTGCGCCATCTCGTTGCCGTTACCCTGCTTGGCCTGTCCTTTGCCGTATCCGCTGATCAACCGAATGTTCAACCCGGCCAGTGGGAATTCACTTCGACCACCAGCTTCACGGGGATGCCCATGCCCCCGCAGACGCTGAGTTCCAGCGAATGTGTCACTGCCGAGGATATCTCCGAGGGATTCGCGTTCGATGTGGATGTCGAGGACTGCGAGATGCAGAACATGGACAAGCGTTCGGACGGCATGAACTACACGATGGTGTGCCGGCAGGAGGGCATCGAGATGGTGATGGAAGCCGAACTCCGGTTCATGGGTGACACCACGGAAGGCACCATGAATGCGCAGACGATGACGCCGATGGGACCGATGAACATGCGCACCGTTCTTGAAGGCCGCCGCGTCGGCGGTTGCTGAGGGAAGGTAACGTCGAGCGGGTTCAGCCAGTCGCCGTGTCTTCGAATTCGAGGATGTCGCCCACCCGGATGCGACCACTTTCCAGGATGCGCAGGCAAACGCCGCTGTGGGGCCCCAGCGCCCTCGCGGTATTCTCGCCGGTCACCTGGTTGAGATAGCCGCAGGGCGGCCTCGGTTTCCAGTATTCGAAGCGCGCGCTGCCAATACGAAAGCGTCGCTGGGCCAGGTCCCGGGTCCGAAGGCCGGCGACGACCAGGTTACGCCGGTGCTGGCCCTGATCCAGTCCGACGGCGAGCCTTCTGCTCGCGCGCTCGAGATCGTGCTGCGAGATCAGGGTGAGCTCGCAGCTTTCAACGCGGTGCCAGTGGCCGGTACCCGAGCAGTAGCGGTCCCCGCGCAGTCCCTGTCCGGCCAGAACCTCTGCGATGTCCAGAGATTCCATTGCCTCCCCTGCGCCAGCGCTGACATAGATTGCAGTGAGGTGAGGCGGCCCCGGGACAGTGCCCTCTAATCGCCTCAGAAGTCGCCACAAGCCCTGCGGAAACATCAATACCGGTATCCGAACGCAGCCTCGAAGCGGTCGCGGAATTCCTCCGGGGTGAAGCGGTGATTCTGCGTCCCCGGGCTCGCGATCTTGATCGAACCCAGCAGGGAGGCGATGCGTCCGGTGGTCTCCCAGTCGAATCCGTGCTCGAGTCCCAGCAGCACGCCGGAGCGGTAGGCATCGCCGCAGCCGGTTGGGTCCACTACCGCGGACGGCTGGACCGAAGGGATTTCGATCCGTCGGCCACCCGTCAGGATCGTCGACCCCTCGCCGCCCCGCGTTACGATCAGGGCGTCCACGCGCTCGGCCATCTCTTCCAGTGACAGGCCCGTGCGCTCCGCGGTCAATTGCGCTTCGTAATCATTGAAGGCCGCGTAGGTGGCCTGCTCGAGGAAACGGAGCAGGTCGTCACCCCCGAACATGGGAAGGCCCTGCCCGACGTCGAAAATGAATGGAATGCCAGCATCCGCGAACTGCTCCGCATGATGAATCATGCCCTCGCGACCGTCGGGAGACACGATCCCGATGCGGATTCCCGCAGCGTCCTGGACGCGGTTGTAATGCGAAAATGCCATCGCACCCGGGTGGAATGCCGTGATCTGGTTGTCATCCTGGTCGGTTGTGATGAAGGCCTGTCCGGTGAAGCTGCCCTCTACCGTGCGGACATGGCCACAGTCGATACCCTGCTGCTCGAGCCACTCAGCGTAAATGCCGAAATCGGAGCCCACCGTAGCCATGGGCACTGGTTCGCCGCCCAGCATCTTGAGGTTGTAGGCAATGTTGCCCGCGCAACCGCCGAACTCGCGGCGCATCTCCGGAACCAGGAAAGAAACGTTGAGGATATGCACCTTGTCCGGCAGGATGTGGTTCTTGAAGCGATCGGGAAACACCATGATGGTGTCGTAGGCGATGGAACCGCAGATGAGCGAGGACATGGAAGCTCCTTGGTTTTTGCTGAACAGGCACGTAATCAGGCTGCTCAGAAGAGGGCGTAGCCTACGAATTTCCCGCGGCTACGACAAACCGGGATGTCGATGATCGAGATCAGCCCCAACTGGAAGTTGCCCGAAGAAGCCCTTGAATTCCGCTTCAAGCGGTCGACGGGTCCCGGCGGGCAACACGTGAACAAGACCGACAGTGCGGTCGAGCTCCGCCTGGATCTCGATGCCTGCGAAGGTCTGTCGCCCGCAGTGCTCGAGCGGCTGCGCAGGCTCGCGCGCAAGCGGATCTCCGGACAGGGCGTACTGATCATCCACGCGCAACGCTTTCGCAGTCAGGAGCGCAATCGCGAAGATGCCCTCGCGCGGCTGGTCGGATTGCTGCGCGAGGCGGAGCACCCGCCGGCACCGCGCATCCCCACGCGTCCGACCCGCGCCTCGAAGGAACGTCGCCTTGCGGGCAAGAAGGCCCGCGGTGAGCGCAAGCAGGGGCGGGGTCGGATGCGACACCCGAGCAATGATGCCTGACGCCTCGTTACTGGATGAGACAGGCCGGTCCTCTCTTCCCCGGGAGAAGAGGGCAAAACGATTTCACCGGATGCTCAGGAGTACTCACGGATGCTGAACAAACCCATGGTGCTGGTCCTTTTGGTGCTTGCGGTCGGACTGGCCAGTCTGCTGTCCTTCCAGGATGGCAGCCTGTTTGCCCCCGTGCCCGATCCGGGTCGCGATGCCGCCGGATCGGAGCATGGGAGTCTGGTGGTTCGCAGCGTCGAGGTGCGCGACATGGACGGCCGGGTCGCCTGGCGCGGCGACGTCGATCTGGCATCGACGCTGGCACGCATCGCGGCGGGCGAAAGCGATCCGCATCGCAACGACGGCGGGGTCTTCCAGAACCGCGAAGGTCTGCTTCCGGCGCGCTCCAGGGGCTATTACCGGGAGTACGTGGTGCGCACCCCGGGCATCTCGCACGCCGGCCCGCAGCGCCTCGTGGTCGGCTCCGGCGGCGAGGTGTACTACACACACGACCACTACCGAAGTTTTCGGAGGCTCCGCTGATGCCGAAGTGCGTCGATCCGTTCCTGCTGCAGGACTGGCTGTCGGGGCCGAACCCGTTGCTGGAGTTGCCGGCCGATACCGACCCGGGCCCGGTCCTGGACGCACTGTGTGCCCAGCGTTTCGCGCCCCTCAGGGTGGATCTTGCGGATGTGTCGGACAAGGCCGGTCTGCTGCATGTCCTGCACCGGGCGCTGGACCTGGGCGACTGGTTCGGATTCAACTGGGACGCATTGGAAGACGCGCTGTACGGGCCCGAGGACAGGTCGGCTCCGGTTCGCGTTCTGGTCGTCACCGGCTTCACGGCCTTTCGCGCCCGGGCTCCGGGGGATGCCGATGTGGTGATCGATATCGTACGGACCGTCGCGGAAAATCCTGACAGTGGGCTGCGTGGCTGCGTGCTGATCGGCTGATACGCAGGGCGGGGCCGACGTGCTCAGGCCGGCAGCAGCGCGTCGATATCGGCGGCGCTCACCGGGTGCGCCAGCACGGCGAACACGGGGTAGCGCTCGGCAAGACGTTCCGCGTGCTGCTGCTCCTGCTTGTCCACCATCACAATCACCCGGGCGGTCGGGGCGTACTTCTGCAGGCTGGCCAGGAAGACATCGAGGTTGCCGAGGTTGGCGCCGGCGTAATTGTTGCCATACCCGTAAAAGAATTCCGCGACGACGTAGTCCGGGCACTGCCGCCGCAGTTCCTGGATGGCCTTGCGGATCGACGGCAGCCGGACCTCGCGGATGTTCCGGCGTTGGTAGACGCTGGTGAGGTTGGGGTGGCCGGCCGATTCGACGATGGAGAAAAGCAGCGATTCTGCCACGGGCTTGCCGACCTCGATCCGATGGTAAAGCCTCCAACCTAGCCCCCGCCGGGAGGTAATTCAACCGGATACGGTTCGCCCGCCAGCACTTGGCTTGGGATGCTGGCAAACCCGCGCGGTGTCATGGGCCCGCCTTGACCCTCAGCAGTTCGGCCACTACGGTCATGTGAACCGTTGGCCAGATCGGCGGCAAGGAGGATTGACTCATGACCGTTCCAGAGAATCCCTATCCCCAAGTGACCGTAGACACGTCGGCCCGGGCCGTGGCGGCTGCCGATGCCTGGTACATGGTCGGTCTTTCGGGGATTCCGAGTGCCGACAATCAGGGGCATACCTCGAACGCCGGGTTTGTCACCACGGGCGACGGTGTGGTGGTCTACGACGCCCTCGGGACGCCGGCTCTCGGCTTCGAACTGATCCGCCGCATCCGCGAGGTGACCGATGAACCCATCCGGTACGTGATCGCCGGGCACTATCATGCCGATCACATCTACGGCCTCCAGGCTTTTGCGGATCACACGGACGCCCGGGTCATTGCCCAGAGTCGCGCTCAGGCCTATCTCGACAGCGACGCGGCGCACGTGCGTCTGGCGCAACGGCGTGACGTACTTTTCCCCTGGATCGATGAATCCACCCGGATCATTCACCCGGATGAGTTCTTCGACGACGAATACCGCTTCGAGCTGGGCGACAAGACCTTCCGTCTGCTGCATGCAGGACCCGCGCATGCACCGGACGACGTCCTGATGGTGGTGGAGGAAACGCGCGTGCTGTTCGCCGGGGATATCGTGTTCGACGGCCGCCTGCCGTTCCTCGGTGACGATGACGTCAACACGGCGAACTGGGTGGATCGTCTCGGGCAGGTCCAGGACATGAACCCCTCGTTCCTGATTCCGGGGCATGGAGACGCCACGTCCGAGGCCGTTCGCGCGGTGTCCTTCACCCGGGATTACCTCGAGGACCTGCGCGAGCACATGGGGAGGGCGGCGCAGGACTTCATGTCGTTCGAAGAGGCCTACGAAGGTGGCGACTGGTCGAAGTACGAGAACGTACCGGCCTTCGAGGAAACCCATCGCCGGAACGCCAATGCCGTATTCCTCGAAATGGAGGCCGCGTTGTTCTAGTGTCCTGACTCAGGGCACTGAGTGTGCACGCCGTTCGGTCTAGAATCGAGGGTATGCCAGCGCGCACAGACCGGCCAGCGGAATCACGGAGCTCGGAGACGGTGGTTTTCGAGACCCGCGGTCTTACCAAAACCTACCGGATGGGTGAGGTGGAGATCCACGCCCTGCGCGGTGTGGACCTCGATCTGTACGCGGCTGAACTGGTCGTGATGCTGGGCGCCTCGGGTTCGGGAAAATCGACGCTGCTGAACATCATGGGTGGGCTGGATACCGCGACCGGGGGGCGCGTGCGCTACCGCGACCAGGATCTGACCCGGGCGTCGGACCACGCACTGACCGAGTTCCGGCGCGACCACGTTGGGTTCGTGTTCCAGTTCTACAATCTCATCGCAAGCCTGACCGCGCGGGAGAACGTCGCGATCGTCACGGACATCAGCCGGCATCCGATGGCGCCCGAGGAGGCCCTGGGCCTGGTCGGGCTAGAGGATCGCCTGGATCATTTCCCGTCCCAGCTCTCCGGCGGCGAACAGCAGCGGGTGGCGATCGCACGGGCCATCGCCAAGCAACCGGCCGTCCTGCTCTGTGACGAGCCGACCGGGGCGCTGGATTCGAAGACCGGCATCCGTGTGCTCGAGGCGCTCGAACACATCAACCGGGAGATGCAGACGACCGTTGCGATCATCACCCACAACGAGGTGATCGGGGAGATGGCCGACCGCGTGGTGCGTCTGCACGATGGTCGGGTGGTGGATATCCACACGAACGCGCAGCGTCGTGCACCCGCCGAGCTTCACTGGTAGCGCCGGACATATGCGCGCCCTGAACCGCAAGCTGTTCCGCGATCTTTTCGCGTTGAAGGGGCAAGCCGCAGCGATCGCGGCGGTGATTGCCAGTGGCGTCATGACCCTGATCATCTCGGTGAGCACGCTGGATGCGCTCTCGCTGACGCAGCAGCGTTTCTACCAGGACTACCACTTCGCCGATGTCTTCGCGGACCTCAAGCGCGCCCCGGACAGCCTGACCGAGCGGCTGCGTGAGATTCCCGGGGTGAATCAGGTCGAGACGCGCGTGCAGGCTCCCGTTCGGATGGAGGTGCCCGGTTTCGCGGATCCCGTGCGCGGATTGCTGCTCTCGATCCCGGACGGCCGCCAGCCAGTGCTGAACCAGCTGCATCTGCGCGAAGGGCGGTTGCCGGATTCCGGACGCTCCGACCAGGTCGCGATCAGTGATGCGTTTGCCGAAGCGCACGCCCTGCGCGCCGGCGATGGACTCCGGGTAATCATCAACGGACGCATGACCACGCTCCGGGTCAGTGGCGTTGTGCTGTCACCCGAGTTCATCTACCAGATCGCGCCGACGGACCTCCTGCCGGATTACGAGCGCTACGGCATTCTCTGGATGAACCGCCGGGCGCTGGCCCACGCCTATGGCATGGACGGCGCCTTCAACAATGTTGTTGTGAGCCTGCAGGCGGGTGCTACGTCGGCAGCCGTCATCGATCACCTGGATCGACTCCTGGCTCGCTATGGGGGAATCGGTGCCTACGGCCGAGAGGACCAACCCTCGCATCGCTTCCTGCACGAGGAACTGCGGCAGCTGCGAGCGCAGGCAGTCATCCTGCCGACCATTTTCCTGCTGGTCTCCGCTTTTCTGCTGAATGTGGTGATGGGCCGCATCATCCGTTCCCAGCGCGAGCAGGTCGCAGTGCTGAAAGCCTTCGGCTACCGCAATCGCGACATCGCGGCGCACTACGGGATGCTGACCGGGCTGATCGTGCTGGCCGGCTGCGCGCTGGGGGTCGGCCTCGGCGTCTGGGCGGGCACTCACCTGGCTGCGATCTACACGGAATACTTCCGGTTTCCCGAACTGCGGTTCCGCTTGCAGGCCTGGGTGCTGGTGCTCGCAGTGGCGGTTGCCGCGGGTGCGGCGATGTTGGGTACGCTGCGCTCGGTCTGGAGCTCGGTGAGTCTCCCTCCGGCCGAGGCGATGCGTCCGGAGCCGCCGGCACGTTTCCGCAGAAGCCTCCTCGAACGCGTCGTGCCGGACCGCTGGCTTGACCAGGGCACACGGATCGTCCTGCGCAACCTGGGTCGGCATCCCGCGAAAGCGGGCCTGTCGGTGCTGGGCATCGCGATGTCGGTGGGCCTGCTGGTGATGGGGGCATACCAGATCGGCGCGGTGAATCACATGCTCGACACCCAGTACCGCCTGGTGCTGCGCATGGATGTGCATCTGACCTTCAGTGATCCGACGCCGGCGCGGGTGGCTGCGGAGTTGCGGCACCAGCCTGGGGTGCTGGGTGTTGAAACCTATCGCAGCGTGCCGGTCCGCCTGCTGGCCGGGCATCGCGAATACCGGACCGCGATCCAGGGACTGGACGAGCGCCCCCGCTTGCGCCAGCTGCTCGATGCCGGCAGACAGCCGCAGAGTCTGCCCCCCGAGGGGCTTTTGCTGACCGGATACCTCGCGCGCGACCTCGGTCTCGAAGTCGGTGATTCGGTGCAGGTGGAGGTTCTGGAAGGCCATCGCCGGACGGTGCGGCTGCCCCTCGTCGGGGTGGTGGACGAGCCTCTGGGGGTCAGCGCCTACATGCGCCGCGATGCGTTGAACCGGATGATGCGCGAAGGCCCGGTGGTTTCGGGTGCCTGGTTACTGGTCGACCGTTCCCTGGAGCCCGCTTTGTTCGAGCGCCTCTGGGATCTTCCGGGTGTCGCCGGAATCGGGATGATTGCGGATGCGGAACGCAACATCCGTGAGTACATGGGCGACACCATCCTGATGTTCGCGCTGGTGTTCGTTCTGCTCGCGGGTTCGATCGCGTTTGCCGTGGTCTACAACAATGCGCGGATTGCATTCGCCGAACGTGCTCGGGAGCTCGCGACCCTGCAGGTTCTCGGCTATTCGCGCGCGGAAGTGAGTGCCATCCTGGTCGGAGAGATCATGGCGCTGACGGTGGTGGCGCTGCCCGTCGGCTGGGCGATCGGTACCGGTTTCGCCTGGGCGCTGAACCAGGCGTTCAGCATGGACATGTTCCGGATCCCGCTGGTGCTGACCCCGGGTGCCTACGGTTTTGCCACGGCGGCAGTGCTGGCCGCGTCGGCGGTGGCTGCGGTACTGGTGGTTCGTCGTCTGCACCGTCTCGACAAGGTTTCGGTGCTCAAGGCAGTGGAGTGACGAGGAGAAGCGTTGGATGAAACTGCGCAGGAAAGTGTTCTGGGGCGTGGCGATCCTTGCGGTCGTTGCGGGGCTGGTCTGGGCTCTGATGCCGGCGCCGGTCCCGGTCAGCGCCACCGAGGTCAAAAGTGGTCCGTTCGTCGAGTTCGTGGAGGAAGAGGGCCGCACCCGGCTTCGGAATTCGTTCGCGATCTCGGCACCGATCAGCGGTTTCCTGCAACGCGTGCAACTGGAGGCCGGTGACCCCGTGGAGCTGGGGCAGGCGGTGTTCCGGCTGGAGCCTCTTCCGGTCCCCGCACTCGATGCCCGCAGCCTGGAACAGGCGCGCGAAAACCTTTCCGCGAGTCGCGCCCGTCTGGATACCGCTCGCGCCAATCTCGAGAC
>SLNI01000129.1 GCA_007133115.1 Thioalkalivibrio sp.
CGGGAGTTGCACGGCTGGCTGTTGCGTCGATTCGTGCAGCGCGCGGGGTTTTCGATGCCACGACGCGGCCCTCTGCTGGAATTTCTGCGCCAGCTGCAAGAGGGAGGAGAGACCGCGCAACCCGAGGTGCACTGGGCTGGAGTCAGTCTGCGCTGTCACCGGCGGGAGGTGCATATCGTCGAATCGGAAACGGCCGACGCGAGCGCCGGTTGGCCCTCGGCCATTGACTGGCCCGCGGCCGCCCCCGTGATCAATCTGCCGGACGGTCGGCGGCTGACCCGGAACGAACTCGAAGCCGTCGGCATTGGGCCCGGGCAGCCGGTTCAGATCCGCTTTCGTTCGGGAGGGGAGCGGGTGAACACTCCGTCGGGCAGGAGAAGTCTGAAGAAGTTGATGCAGGAACGGGACATTCCCCGGTGGCGGCGTGCGCGCCTGCCACTGGTGCACGTGGGCGGCGAACTGGTTGCGGTGCTCTGGGACCGGTGACGGGGGGGTGTCTGGCGATTGAGTGAAGGCGGCGCTTTTGGTACTCTCCTGCAGCGTTCCGGCCGCTCGCCGGTCGTAGACCCCGGGTTCCCGTATGACGCGTTTCGTATTCATCACCGGAGGCGTGGTTTCGTCTCTGGGCAAGGGCATTGCATCGGCTTCCCTCGGTGCGATCCTCGAGGCGCGGGGCCTGAAGGTCACCCTGCTGAAACTCGATCCCTACATCAACGTGGATCCGGGCACCATGAGCCCGTTTCAGCACGGTGAGGTGTTCGTCACCCACGATGGGGCGGAAACGGACCTCGACCTCGGACACTACGAGCGCTTCGTGCGCATCCGCACAGGCCGTCGCAACAACTTCACCACGGGTCAGATCTACGAGAACGTCATCCGCAAGGAGCGACGAGGCGATTACCTGGGCGGAACGGTGCAGGTGATCCCCCACATCACCGACGAAATCAAGGCTTCCATTCGCGCCGGGGCGGCCGACGCAGACATCGCGCTGGTCGAGATCGGCGGGACGGTGGGCGACATCGAGTCGTTGCCTTTCCTCGAGGCCATCCGCCAGATGGGTGTCGAACTGGGCCGGGAGAATGCACTGTTCATTCACCTGACCCTGGTCCCCTATATTGCAGCGGCGGGTGAAATCAAGACCAAGCCGACCCAGCATTCGGTCAAGGAACTGCGTTCCATCGGGATTCAGCCCGACGTGCTGCTCTGCCGGTCGCTGCAGCCTCTGCCCGAGGGCGAACGACGCAAGATTGCGCTGTTCACGAATGTCGAGGAAAAAGCGGTCATCTCGGCCGTGGACGTGGACAACATCTACAAGATCCCGTTGTGGCTGCATTCCCAGAAGCTTGACGAGATCGTTCTGCGCAAGCTGAACATCGAGGCGCCCCAGGCCGACCTTTCCGACTGGAAACACGTCGTGACCGCGATGGAGTTTCCGGAATCGGAGATCACGGTGGGCATGATCGGCAAGTATGTCGACCTGACCGAGTCCTACAAATCCGTGAACGAGGCCCTGACCCATGCCGGGGTCCAGAACGGAACGCGGGTGCGCATCCGCTATATCGACTCGGAAAAACTCGAGAGTGGCGACTCCAGCACCGTTCCGGAGCTGGATGGGCTGGATGCGATTCTGGTTCCGGGCGGTTTCGGGGCCCGAGGCGTCGAAGGCAAGATCAGCGCCGTGCGCCATGCGCGCGAACAGGGGATTCCCTATCTCGGCATTTGTCTCGGCATGCAGGTGGCCGTGATCGAATTTGCCCGGCACGTAGCCGGACTGGGCGGAGCGCATAGCACGGAGTTCGACCCGGATACCCCGCACCCGGTCATCGCGCTGATCACGGAGTGGCAGGACCGCGAAGGGCGGATCGAGCGCCGCGACGCGACCAGTAATCTCGGAGGCACGATGCGGTTGGGTGCGCAGACAGCCGCGCTGGAGGAAGGCTCGCTGATGCAACGCACCTACGGACGCTCACCCATCGAAGAGCGTCATCGCCACCGTTACGAGTTCAACAACGCGTACGCCGAACGCCTGCAGGAAGCGGGGCTGGTGTTGTGTGGACGCTCGGAAGACGGCAGCCTGGTCGAGGCCGTGGAACTGCGTGATCATCCCT
This sequence comes from Thioalkalivibrio sp., assembly GCA_007133115.1. Lineage (GTDB taxonomy): Bacteria > Pseudomonadota > Gammaproteobacteria > Ectothiorhodospirales > Ectothiorhodospiraceae > Thioalkalivibrio. The sequence goes on from SLNI01000129.1 coordinate 2,109, forward strand.
GGTTCATCGGCTGTCAGTTTCACCCCGAATTCACCTCCACACCGCGTGGAGGACACCCTCTGTTCACCGGATTCGTGGCAGCTGGACGGCGTTACCAGGAAGCCAAGGCCGCGCGGACCAAGCGGCCGTCGGAGTGAGTGGACCGATGCATCTCTGTGGTTTCGAAGTCGGGCTAGAGCGGCCATTCTTCCTGATCTCCGGGCCCTGCGTCATCGAGTCCGAGCAACTGGCATTGGATACGGCTGGCGCCCTGAAGGAGATTGCGGCGGGCCTCGGGATCCCCTTCATCTACAAATCCTCGTTCGACAAGGCCAACCGGTCTTCCACCGGCAGTTTCCGGGGGTTGGGGCTTGAGAAGGGCCTGCAGATCCTCGAGCATGTGAAGAAACAACTCGACGTGCCGGTGTTGACCGACGTGCACGAAGACACCCCACTGGAGGAAGTTGCCAGTGTCGTCGATGTGCTGCAGACACCGGCGTTTCTCTGCCGCCAGACCAACTTCATCCAGAATGTCGCCCGCCAGGGTCTCCCGGTGAATATCAAGAAGGGACAATTCCTTGCGCCCTGGGACATGGACAACGTGGTGGCCAAAGCCCGAGAGGCCGGCAATGACCGGATCATGGTCTGTGAGCGGGGCGTTTCATTCGGCTACAACACCCTGATCTCGGATATGCGGGGTCTGGCCGTGATGCGCCGGACCGGATGCCCGGTCGTATTCGATGCCACACATTCGGTGCAGCAGCCCGGTGGTCAGGGAACGGTCTCCGGGGGGCAGCGTGAATTCGTTCCGGTCCTGGCACGCGCCGCGGTTGCCGCGGGCGTTGCGGGCCTGTTCATGGAAACGCACCCGGATCCGGACGTGGCTCTTTCCGATGGTCCCAATGCCTGGCCACTGGGAATGATGAAGGATTTGCTCGAAACGCTCGTGAATCTGGATCGCGCGGTCAAGTCCGCCCCATTCGCGGAAGCGGCGTTTGGGCTGGGTTGAGGCGCGATTCCTTCGGAATTCCGTTGTCCCCCGGCCGGTTTCGGGGATTGTCCACTCAAGGAGAGATTGATGTCGCAGATTGCCGAGATTCATGCCCGGGAGATCGTCGATTCCCGGGGCAACCCGACCGTCGAAGCCGACGTGGTGCTCGATTCCGGAGCCCGCGGCCGTGCGGCCGTGCCCTCGGGTGCCTCGACCGGGACGCGGGAGGCAATCGAACTGCGAGACGGTGATACCCGCTACGGTGGCAAGGGTGTGCTGCGCGCGGTGGCGAACGTCAATGGCGAGATCCGCGATGCGTTGCGGGGCATGGCGCCTGACCAGGAAGCCGTGGATCGCCGAATGATCGAACTCGACGGGACCGCGAACAAGGACCGTCTCGGGGCGAATGCGCTGCTTTCGGTTTCGTTGGCGCTCGCCCATGCCCGGGCAGCCGAGGCCGGTCTGCCGCTGTTCCAGAGCCTGGGCGGTGCGGACGCGCACCTGCTTCCGGTCCCTATGATGAATATCATCAACGGCGGGGCCCATGCCAACAACAGTGTCGACATGCAGGAGTTCATGATCGTGCCCGTCGGTGCCGGCAGTTGCACCGAGGCCGTGCGCTACGGTGCCGAGGTGTTCCACGCCCTGAAGAAGATCCTGGATGGCCGCGGTCTCGGTACCGCGGTGGGCGATGAGGGCGGCTTTGCCCCTGACCTGCCTTCCAACGCCGCTGCGGTCGAGGTGATTCTCGAAGCGATCGGGAAAGCCGGCTTCACTGCGGGTAAGGACATCTGGATCGGACTCGATTGCGCGAGTTCGGAGTTCTATCGCGACGGCCGCTACCACCTGGCTTCCGAGGGTCGGCAGTTCACGGGTGAGGAGTTCACAGACTACCTGGCGGGCTGGGTCGATCAGTATCCTATCCTGACCATCGAGGATGCGATGGCCGAGGACGACTGGGCAGGTTGGAAAACGCTGACCGATCGTCTCGGTGACCGTGTCCAGCTGGTGGGTGACGATCTCTTCGTCACCAACACGGCGATTCTGAAACAGGGGATCGAGCAGGGCGTCGCCAACTCCATCCTGATCAAGGTCAACCAGATCGGTACGCTGACCGAGACGCTGGAAGCCATCGGCATGGCGCGGGCGGCGGGATATACCTCGGTGATTTCACACCGCTCGGGCGAGACCGAGGACGTGACCATTGCCGATCTCGCGGTGGCGACCGGGGCCGGGCAGATCAAGACGGGGTCGCTGTCGCGTTCGGATCGCGTGGCCAAGTACAACCAGCTGATCCGCATTGAGGAGATGCTGGGCAGTGCCGCCCGGTACCCGGGGATGGCCGCGTTCGGTCAGGGTGCGAGTCAATGAGATGGCTCCGTCCGCCTCATGGCCTCAACCGCCCCGATGTTCGCGTCCGCGCGTGTGGTTGACACGCTTCCCGAAGCGCTCGGTGCCGTGTGACACGTTGGGTTGCCGGGATGCTGTTTGCAATCCTGCTGGCATTGCAGTGGCCTCTCTGGTTCGGTGAAAACAGTTGGCGGGATGTCCGGGAGTTGCGTGAGATCCGAGACCAGCAGGAACGCGAGAACGCGGATTTGCGGATGCGAAACCGGGCGTTGGAAGCCGAGGTGGACGATCTGCGCTCGGGCACCGAGGCGGTCGAAGAACGCGCCCGTCGAGACCTTGGAATGATCCGCGAGGACGAGGTGTTCTTTTTCCTGATCCAACCGGACGATGGGGCTAGGCGCGGCAATGAATGATGCATTGCAGCCCGCTCTCTGGGTCCTGATTCCCGCAGCGGGGATCGGGCGGCGCATGGGTACCGAGTTGCCCAAGCAGTTTCTGCGCCTGGGGTCTCGCACCGTTCTCGAGCACACGCTGTCGGTCTTTCTTGAGCATCCCGCCGTCCGAGGCGTCGCGCTTGTCCTCAGTGCGGGTGTCGACGTTCCCGGGCTGGACACCCTGCGCGACCGTGACCGGCTCTTCGAGGTGCCCGGTGGCGCGGAACGTGCGGACTCGGTACGTAACGGGCTGGAATTTCTGGCTCGTCATGCGAGTCCCATGGATTGGGTGCTGGTTCACGACGCCGCGCGCCCCTGCCTGCCGGTCGAGGATCTGGATCGGCTGATCCAGACGCTGATGGAGGATCCCGTCGGCGGTATTCTGGCTGCGCGCAGCACGGACACCCTGAAATGGTCCGATGCGGAGGGCCGGGTCCTTGAGACGCTTGATCGGAACCGCGTCTGGCGCGCCCTGACTCCGCAGATGTTTCGTCTGGGCCTGTTGCGCGAGGCGTTGAACGCAGCGCTTGCCGAAGCTGTCTCCGTTACCGATGAAGCCAGTGCGATGGAACGCCAGGGCTTTCGTCCACGATTGGTGGAAGGGAGTCCGATGAACATCAAGATCACGCGGATCGAGGACCTCGATACCGCCCGGGTGTATCTTCAGAAGCAGAATCGACTAGGGGAATCATGAATCGCATTCGAGTAATCGACGCTGGATACGTATCACCGCTGGATTCGATGGCCATCTTTCACGCGATCGCCGAAAACATGCAGGCCGATGACGATCCGGTGGTGACCTTGGTGAATCCAACGCATCCGTTTGTTTCCGTCGGCCTGCACCAGGATGTCCAGCAGGAGGTCGATCTGGAGTATTGCCAGCAGCACGACCTGAGCGTCATCCGCCGCGATGTGGGCGGCGGCGCGGTGTACCTCAACCGCGACCAGATGTTCTTTCACTTCGTATATCCCTACCGCAAGGCGCCGATCCGTGTGGAAGCGATCTATTCCCACTTCATGGCCCCGGTTCTGGCGACCTACCAGGCCCTCGGCGTTCCGGCGGTGTTTCGGCCGGTCAACGATATTCACGTGAACGGCCGCAAGATCGGCGGCACAGGCTCCGCGCGCATCAACAATGCAACCGTGATGGTCGGCAGCTTCATGTTTGATTTCGACATGGACACGATGGCCCAGTGCCTGAAAGTCAGTTCGGAGAAATTCCGGGACAAGCTGCGTCAGGGGATGCAGGACTACATGACCACCCTGACCCGGGAGCTGGGGCAGGCTCCGGACCGCGAGAAGGTAAAGGGCCTGTTTCTCGATGCGATCCAGACCCATCTCGGTCTCCAGCCGGAGTCCTCGGAGATGACGGCGACGGAAATGGCGACGCTGGTCAGCGTCCAGGATCAGTTGGGCGATCCGGGCTGGACCCTGCAGCAGGGACGCCGCCTGGTAGCCAGCGGCGTGAAGATCGCCGCGGGTACCTATCTGTTGGAAGGCGTTCACAAGGCACGTGGCGGTCTCGTTCGTAGCCGTATGCTGACGCGCGACGGTATCCTGGAAGATGTCGAGTTCTCGGGCGATTTCACGGTGTTACCGTCGGACGGCGTCGAGCAGCTCGCGGTACGACTGCGCGGGGCCGTGCTGCCGGCAAGTTCCGAATCCGACGCCGCAAGACTGCAGGATCACATCGCGCGCGAGATGACGGCCCTGGGACTGGATATCCCGGGTGTCGAGGCGCAGGATTTCCTGAGCTCGATGATGCAGGGCATGCACCATGAATGATGGGGTTCTCGTGGGCGCCGGATTCTGTTCGTTTCGGGCCCCGCCGTTGTGATTCGCGTCTACTGCGAGCGCGATGGGCCCGGATGGTTCATGGAACCGTTGAACATGGCGTCCGGACTGGCTTTCTTCATCTCGGCCTGGCAGGCCTGGAAACAGCTGGATGGCGAACGCTGGCGGGAGCAGTGGGATCTTCACCTCCTGTCCGGACTGATCGCGTTGGTGGGTTTGGCCAGCATCCTGTGGCATGCGAGCGGAATTGCATGGACGCAATGGTTCGATGCAGTGGCGATCGCGACTTTTGCAGTCGTGTACTGGAGTGTTTTCCTGGCGCGCATTCAACGCCTGAAGACCCTCGGTATTCTTGTGGCATGGGCGATCACCGCTGCGGGGTTGGCGGGTCTCCTTGCCATCGTACCCTTGGGGGCGTTCGCTGGAACCTTCTCCTACCTGCCACTGTTGGTGCTGTTACTGGTCGGAATGGGTCTGGCCTTCCGGATCGACCGGCGCCTGGGGCGGGATCTGCTTCTGGCCGCAGCGATCTTCATCCTCGCACTGTTGGTGCGCGCACTCGATCTCCTGCTGTGTGACTGGGCGGTGGTCGGTACCCACTGGCTGTGGCACCTGCTCGTTGCAGGACTGTTGTTCGTGTTGGTCGACGGCTTGATTCGCCATGCCCAGCTGCGTGAGACAAAGGCACGCGATGACGGCTGATTTTCGGATCGGGCAGGGATTCGACGTGCATGCCTTCGGGCCGGGCCAATACCTGGTTCTCGGCGGCGTTCGTGTGCCCCACGATCATGGTTTTATCGCCCATTCCGATGGTGACGTCCTGTTGCACGCCCTCTGTGACGCGTTGCTTGGCGCGGCCGCGCTGGGCGATATCGGGCAGCACTTTCCGGACAACGATCCCGTCTACCGCGGCGCTGACAGCCGTCAACTGCTGACCGAAGTCCTGGTCCTCGTCAGGCAGGCGGGCTGGCAGCCGGTGAACATCGACAGCGTCATCATCGCGCAGACGCCGAAGATGGCGCCCCACATCCCGGAGATGCGCGAAAACATCGCCCGCGACTGCGGAATCCCGGTCACGGCGGTGAACGTGAAGGCGACCACCACCGAGCGTCTCGGATTCACCGGGCGGGGCGAGGGGATTGCGGCGCAGGCCGCGGTGTTGCTACGCGCCGTCGCTGCCGGCTGAGCGACCGAGGGTCCCACTTTCCGCAGCGAGTCTGGCCTCGACTTCGCGGAGCTTGCTCATAAAGGCGAGGGCAGCCGGCGAGGGTGTGCGGTTTCGAAGCCGGATGAACCCGTACTGGCTGTGCATCCAGGGCAATTCCAGGGGCAGGCGCGTCAGCAGTCCGGCTTCTTCATCCGCTCGAACCTGGCTGGCCGTGGCGAGACCGATGGTGTTGCTGTGGATGACGATGTCCCGCAGCAGGCGAAAAGTGTCCACCCGGATCGTGGCATCTATGCTGCCCAAACGGGCAGGCAAGGATGAACTGACGATCGGAAAGGCACGTATCCGCTCCAGCGTGAGCGCGGCTTCGCGCGCGAGGGGGTGTCGCGGGTTGCAGATGAAATATCCCTGGTGTCTTGGAAGGGTCTCGGTCTCGAAGCGGGAATCGTCCGCGACCGTGCTGATCTCGGCAACCGCGAGGTCGAGCGTGCCATCGAGTACGGCCTCTAGCAGGGATTGCCAGTCGGTGACGCGGATATCCACCCGGAGACGCGGGTGATCCAGAAGCAGCAGGCCGCATGCCTGCCCCACCGAGATATTCGCAGGATAAGGGCCAGCACCGATGGTCAGGGAACCGGTCTCGAGCCCAAGGGCCAGGCGCACCTCGCGCTCCACGGTCTTCGCGTCCTGGAGCAGCAGGCGGCCGCGCTCGAGCACGATCGATCCGATGGGGGTCGGCACGATCCCGGCAGACGTCCGGTCGAAGAGGGGAGCGCCAAGCAGTTCCTCGAGGGTCTGGATACTTCGGGACAGGGCCGGCTGGCTCAGGTTGAGACGTCGGGCGGCCGCGGTGTAACTGCCTTCCTCCGCGAGCGCGACG
>SLNI01000046.1 GCA_007133115.1 Thioalkalivibrio sp.
AGATGCAGCGGGGTGACTGAAAGGCCGTAGCCGTATCCCAGAGTGGCCTGCTCGATCCGGCGCCATGTCGGAAAATCCCGCAACAGACCCGTAACTTCACCGGGCAGTCCAACCCCGGGCGACTGACCGAATCCGGCGTGGTGAAGAATCCGCCAGAAGTCCTCGGCGGGAGTGTCCAACGCCAACTGCGTGGAGCCCACGTTGGAGGAGCGTGCGATCAGGGTCGCGAGATTGATGCGCCCGTAGTTTCGAAAATCGCGGACCGTGTGCCGCCCCACGCGCATCGTCCCCGGGTTCGTGTCCAGAATCACATCGAGTCCCACGGTGCCAGCCTCGAGTGCTGCCGCAACCGTGAAGGGCTTGATGACGGATCCGGGCTCTAGCGTGTCGGTGGCCACTCGGTTGCGGGTGAGGCCGAGGTCGATCTGTGCGCGGTTGTTGGGGTTGTATCCGGGCTGATTCACCAACGCGAGAATGTCCCCGGTGAAGGCATCCACCAGGACTGCGGAACCCCCTGCAGCGTTGTGCGCCTGTACTGCGGCTTTCAGCTCCCGGTACGCGAGAAATTGCAGACGCTGATCGATGGTCAGACTGAGGTCATGACCATCCCGGGCCGGACGTATGCTCGCGACGTCCCGGATGCTGCGGCCATAACGGTCACGCAGCACACGCTTGGCGCCCGGATGCCCCGACAGCCAGCCATCGAACGCCAACTCCATCCCCTCCTGGCCCTTTTCATCGATGTTGGTGAAGCCGACGATGTGCGCCACCGTCTCTCCATGCGGGTAGTAACGGCGAAACTCGCGCATCAGGGCCACGCCCGGAAACCCCAGTGCTTCGACCTGCCGGGCCTGCTCCGGTGGGAGATGGCGTCTCAGATAGACGAACTCGCGATTGGCGCGCTGCTCGAGCCGGGCGCGAAGGGCTACCGCGTCCACTTCGAGTACCCGGGCCAGTTCGGGCAGACGGTCCACGGCGACAAGCAACTCGCCGGGGTGAGCCCAGACAGTCTCCACAGGGCCCGAGAGGGCCAGCGCCTCACCGTTGCGATCGGTGATCTGCCCCCGGTAGGCCGCCTCCACGATGGTGCGCACCTGCCGTGCCTCGCCCTGACCTTGGAGAAAATCGCGGTTGAGGACCTGCAGATCGATCGCCCGCAACAATAGAATCACGACCCCAGCCAGAAGCGCGACAGACACGAGCCGCAGCCGCCAGGGACTGACCTGCCGCTTCAGCGCGCCCACGGGGCGTACTCCACGTAAACGATCCGTTGCGGATCGGGTTTGATCATGCCCAGACGCTCGCTCGCGGCTGTCTCGATGCGGGCCTGGGTGGCCCAGGTCGCCTGCTCCAGCTGGAGCTGCGTCCACTCGAGATTCAGCGCATCGCGTTCCTTCAGAAAAACCTGATACCCGATGAACACCTGCCGGGCCTCATGGCGCGACACCACGACGCCGAGCGCGGAAGCGAAGACCAGAGCGGTAAGAATCACCTGAATGAGCAGCATCCGGCTCATGGATTTCTCTCGGCGACACGAAGCACTGCGGAGCGTGCGCGCGGGTTGGCGCGGCACTCGGCGTCTCCCGGACGAACCGGCTTGCCCAGCAAGCGAAGAGGCGGGTGTTCCACTGCGGGCGGCAAGGGCAGCCCCCGAGGTGGACGCGGTTTATCGGACCGCCCCTGGAAGGCGCGCTTTACCAGGCGATCCTCCAGCGAATGAAAGCTGATCACAGCCAACCGGCCGCCGGGCGCAACGATTTCGGGTATGGTCTGGAGCCAGTTCCGCAGCTCACCCAGTTCGTCGTTCACATGAATGCGCAGAGCCTGAAAAGTGCGTGTCGCGGGATGCCGGCCGGGTTCTGAGCGGGGCACCGCACGACGTACCAGTTCGGCAAGCTGCAGGGTGCGGGTGATGGGCGCCGAACGGCGTGCCTCGACGACCGCGCGCGCGATCCGCCGCGAGAACCGCTCTTCGCCGCAGACGTAGATCACGTGAGCGATGTCCTGTTCGTCCGCTTCATTCAGCCACTCCGAGGCAGAGAACCCGCTTTGCGGATCCATGCGCATGTCCAGTGGCCCGTCCTGTCGGAAGCTGAAGCCGCGCTCCGCCTGGTCCAGCTGCGGAGAGGACACTCCGAGGTCGAGCAGCCCTCCATCGATGAGACGTCCGCCCCAGTGCTCCCGGACCACGTCGTTCATTTGCGCAAACCTTGCCGAGCGGAACGTGAACCGCGGGTCGGACGAGAGACCGGCCGCCGCTTCGCGCGCCGCCGGATCCCGGTCCATGGCCAATAACCGCCCGGACTCTCCGAGCCGAGCCAGAATGGCCCGCGCGTGACCGCCACGTCCGAAGGTGCCGTCGACGTACCAGCCATCCGCACGAATCGCCAGAGCCTGCAGTGCCGCGTCGAGCAGCACCGGCACATGAGGAGAACTTTCCATCTGGGCTACAGAGCGATGGATTCGAGTGCTTCGCTGAGTGCATCGTCGGCGTCCTCCCCGAACCAGAGTTCGCGATTGCGGGACCAGGTGTCTTCGTCCCAGATTTCGAACTTTTTGCCCTGCCCGACCAGCACCACACGCTTGTCGAGGCCCGCGAAATCGCGCAGCGGTGGGGGCACCAGCAGACGCCCCTGACCATCGAGCTCACATTCCGTGGCATGGCCGACGAGCAGTCGCTGCAGCTTGCGTACCTGGGAATTCATGTTGGGCCGGGACATCAGGGTCTGCTCGATGCGTTCCCATTCCGGAGCCGGGTACAACAAGAGGCAACCATCCCGGTCCACGGTCACCACCAGGCGACCCTTGCAGTCCGCGGCCAGCAAATCGCGATAGCGCGCCGGGACCGCAATGCGGCCCTTCGCGTCAAGACTGAGCTGACTGACCCCTCGGAACATGCCGCGCCTCTTCTGGGGACCCACAAATCCCCACGTAACCCCACTTCTCGACACTATAGGTAGCGCCCGTGCCGCACGTCAAGACAAAATTCCGCGTCATGGAAAAAATAAGCGTTCACTGACAATTACTTAGGCGCACAAGACGTCGCGCTTTGATAGCCAATAAAAAACGATCAAAAGCGGAGTGTTGAGTGGGTTACTTAAGAGAACACTTTAGAAATAACCGCGCGCCCGGCGGGCATGGGCGGCGCGCGCTCGGTCGTGGGAAAAAGTGGGAGCCGGCCTGTAAGCCGGGTTCTGTCGAGGGCCGTCATTCCTCTGGGACGCCTGTCACCAGACGCCTCTAGCAGCCTACCCGGGTGCGATGCGGGCCACATCATTGCACCCCTATTTGGCCTTGCTCCAGACGGGGTTTACCCTGCCACGCTCTGTTGCCAGGCGCGCGGTGCGCTCTTACCGCACCATTTCAACCTTACCTGAGATCCGGACGAATCCGGGCCCATCGGCGGTATGTTTTCTGTGGCACTTTCCGTCGGCTCACGCCGCCCAGGCGTTACCTGGCGTCTTGCCCTGCGGAGCCCGGACTTTCCTCCACGCTCGCGCGCAGCGGCGGCCCGGCCGACTCCCACCGCGCTTTGTACGCGCTGCCCCCGGCAAGCGCAAGCTTTCTCTTTCGAGAAGCCCCACCGGATCACTCCGTCCATTCGAGTGCACGCGCATACACCCGGTTGCGCGGAAGCCCGGTAATGCGGCTCGCAAGACTCACCGCCTGCTTGAGCGGCAAGTCGTCCAGCAAGGCCCTGAGCAGCCGCTCCTGATCCTGAGTCCAGGCGGCCTCTTCGCCACGATCCACCTCTGGCCGGGCACCCAGAACGACGACGAACTCGCCACGCAGGCGGTTCATGTCCCGATCCAGCCAGGCAACGAGCGCACCGGCCGCACCGAAGAAATGTTCCTCGAACTGCTTGCTGATCTCCCGCGCCAGCGCTAACTCACGTGCGGGCGCGAGTGCTGCAAGGTCCTCCGCCAACGCGCGAATGCGGTGGGACGACTCGTAGCAGATCACGGTAACCGGCATCGCGAGCAGCGTCCCGAGACGCTGTCTTCGCGCCGCCCCCGAGGCAGGGAGAAAGCCCTCGAACCAGAAGCGGTCGGAGGGCAGCCCGGCCACCGACAGCGCTGCGATGGCCGCACTGGGGCCCGGAATGGGGAGCACTTCGAAGCCCGCCTGCCGCGCCGCACGCACCAGTCGGAACCCCGGGTCCGAGACCAACGGGGTACCGGCATCCGACACCAAGGCAACGTCCTGCCCCTGCCGCAGGCGATCGAGGATTTGCCCGACCCGACCGGATTCGTTGTGCTCATGCAGACTCAACAGCGGCCTGGACAAGCCCAGTCGGGCGAGGAGCCTGCCGGTGTGCCGGGTATCCTCGGCGGCCACCAGGTCCACCTCGGAAAGCACGCGTTGCGCGCGTGGAGCCAGATCCTCCAGGTTCCCGATCGGGGTGGCCACGACCCAAAGCTTCCCCCCCCGCGTTGACAGCGCTTCATGCTCTTTCAATACTGGCTCTCCCCAGTCTCAGAAAACCCATTCCTCGTGATCCTAACCTACTCGGTCCCATCCGCCCGCGGGAGTGTCCGCAGGCTCCGCACCGCGGCGCTCATCTGCCTGGGCTTGCTGATGGCAGCCTGTGCCACCCCCCGCCCGGCGCCCCCGCCCGCCCCCGCATTTCCGGAGCCAGCGCCCGAAACCCGCACGGTACCCGCCGAAGAACAGGCGCAGGCATGGCTGATCGAGGCCGAATCGACACCTGCAGCCGCTCCGGCCCGCCGCGCCATCGACGCGGTTCTCGATCTCCCCGACCCGCAATGGCTCCTGCTTCGCGCGGAGCGGCTCTGGTCTCTGCTGCCCGCGGATGGCACGGCCACGTTGGGTGACCGCTACAGGGGTGCCATGTTGGCCCTGCTGCAGGGCGATCGCCCGGCGGCACTGGAGCGACTCGAACCGGTACATGAAGACCCGGACCCGGCACTGTATCGGGAAGCCCTGGAATTGCATTCCGTACTGTTGACCGAAGTCGGGCGTTACCGGGAAGCCCTGGAGGCACGGATCCGGCTCGACGACCTGCTGTACGCGTCTCCCGACCACCAAATGGCGAACCAGGCATCGGCCTGGACGCTGCTCTCCCTTCTGGACCGCGACGCCCTGATCCAGCTGGACAATTCAGACCCGGATTTCCGGTTGCGGGGTTGGACAGCGCTGTTTCTTTCGCTGCGCGCCGCGGGCACCGACCCCGACGCCTTCGATGCAGCAGTCCAGGAATGGTCCCTGACCTACCCCGGACATCCGGCGCGGGCAAGACTGGCGGTCCTGCGGGAAGCCTCGGTAGGACCTCTCGACGAAACCGCACGTATTGCGGTCCTCTTGCCCCTGACGGGTCCGCTGGGTGAATTGGGTCGGGCGACTCTCGAGGGCATTACGGCCGCTGCCGGATACAGTCTGACGGCGCGCGAACCGCTGCTGATCTTCGATACCGAGGGCAGCCCCGACCTGGCGGAGGCCGCTTTCCGGGAGGCCATCAACCAGGGAGCCGACCGCGTGATCGGTCCGCTCACACAGGAGGAAGTGGACCGGGTCCTGTCGACCGGGCGCAACTGGCCAACGCTGCTGCTCAACCGACCCTCCACAACGGCGCTGATTCCATTCTCCGTGCTCTCGCTCTCCCCCGAGGAGGACGCCCGCGCGGCGGGCCGTGCAGCGTTCGCGGCGGGTCAGGAGCAGGCGCTGATCCTCGTACCGGAGGGGGCCTTCGGCGACCGGGTCGCGGAAGCCTTCCGGGAAACCTTCACGCGAAGGGGCGGCCGCATTGCGGGCGAACATCGCTTTCAGGCACGCTCTCCCGAAATCAACAGCCAGATCGGCGCGGCGCTCGGAGTCGATGCGAGCCAGGAACGCATTGCCCTGCTCGCGCGCGCATTACGGCTGGATCTGGAGGGCGACCCCCAGATCCGGACGGACATCGACGCCATCTTCGTAACCGGCGCCGCGCGCGACCTGCGCATGGTAGCTCCGCACCTTCATTATCATCGCGCCGGAAGACTGCCGATGTGGGCCACCTCGCATGCCTATGAAGGGCAACCACAGCCCAGGCTCGATCTCGACCTGAACGGGATCCAATTCCCGGACGCGCCATGGCTGTACCCTGATCTGAATCCGAATCCGGAACTGAAGCAGCGCATCGAAAATCCGGAAAACACGCGCAGCGTGGCTGCGCGCCTCCCGCGTTTCACCGCACTCGGCATTGATGCGGGCCGGATCGCTGCCGAATTACCGAGATTCCGGAACGCGCCCCATCTCGAGGTTAGGGGCGTGGCTGGAAACTGGCGACTGCACACGCTTGAGCAGGTCTGGTATCGCGAACCGGCCTGGCTCGAGTTCCGCGACGGAATAGCGCAGCCGGTACGCTCCGTCGACACCCCACCGGGAAACCGCTGATGGTGTCATCCCTGCACCGGGGACAGCTCGCAGAACAAAAGGCCGGGGCGTTCCTCCGCCATCAGGGTCTACGGGTCATCGAGCACAACTATCGGCGGCCGTTTGGCGAAATCGACCTGATCGCGCGCGACGGCGAAACCCTGGTGTTCGTGGAGGTCCGCAAACGGAGCCACCTGGGCTTTGCCGATGGCGCCGAAAGCATCGACTGGCGCAAACAGAGACGGCTGCGACGAACCGCGGAGGCGTTCATGCAGCAGCGCCGTTGGAACGGTCCCGCCCGTTTCGATGTGCTGGTGCTGGATGCCGACGACCATATCGAATGGCTGCAGGACGCGATACAGGACGCGTGACCATGACCCCGATACAGCGCGAAATCGAACGCATGCTCCCCGCCGAGGACCGGTTGCTGGACCCCGCCGACTGCTGGGCCTATGGTTCGGACAATTCACGGCTGCACGCGATTCCAGAGGCCGTGGTGTTTGCCCGGGACAGTGATGGCGTTGCGGAGGTGGTCCGACTTTGCCGGCGGTTTCACACGCCGTTGATCGTGCGCGGCCGGGGCACGGGGACCACCGGGGCGGTAGTACCCACACGCGGCGGGCTGGTACTCTCGATGGAACGCATGCGCGCGATCATCGAGGTCGACCCCGACAACCGCTGGCTCGTGGCGCAGCCGGGTGCGACCAATGGCGAGGTTCAGCAGGCCGCTGCCGCACACGGTTTTTTCTGGCCGCCCGACCCGACCAGCAGCGCTTACTGCACGATTGGCGGCAACCTCGCACACAATTCCGCCGGCCCGCGCGCCGTGAAATACGGGACACCACGCGAGAACACCCTCGGGCTCGCCGCCGTTGCCGGCACCGGGGAACCCCTGCGCACCGGCGTCTACACCACCAAGGGCGTCGTGGGGTACGACCTGACACGGCTGCTGATCGGCTCGGAGGGGACGCTCGCCGTGACCACCGAGGCCAGCCTGCGGCTTACGCCCCTGCCCGAAACACGGCGCCTGCTGCAGGCGATCTATCGGGACATGCGCGGCGCGGCTGCTGCGGTGGCCCGAATCATGGCCCAGCCGGTCATCCCCTGCGCTCTCGAATTCATGGATCACGCCGCGATCGGCGCGATCCGCGACTACGCTGAAACTTCCCTGCCGGAAAACGCGGGTGCCATCCTCATGATCGAGGTGGATGGCCCCGAGAGCCAGATCGCCCTTTCCGCCGAAGCCGTGAGTCGTGCCGCCCGCGGCGACGGCTTGCTGGCCATCGAGGTAGCGAACGATGCCGACGACGCCGAACGTCTTTGGCGCACGCGCAAGGCGCTCTCGCCCGCACTGCGCAACATTGCCCCCAAAAAAATAAACGAGGACGTGGTGGTACCCGTTTCCCGGATACCAGAGCTCATCGATGGGTTACGTGATCTGGGCGCAAGGCATGGCATCCGGATTGCCAACTTCGGCCATGCCGGCAACGGCAACATTCACGTCAACCTGCTCGTGGACCCGGACGATCCGGCACAGATGCGAGCTGCAGAGGCTTGCCTGGACCAGGTGTTCGCGCTCGTACTCAGCCTGCGCGGCACTCTTTCCGGCGAACATGGCGTGGGCCTGGTCAAACGTGATTTCGTGCGCCGGGAACTGGATCCCGTGGCACTGGCTCTGATGTGGGGCGTCCAGCGTGTCTTCGACCCGGACGGAATCCTGAATCCCGGGAAAGCGCTCCCGGAGTGCAGCGAGGCAGCGACTACTTGACCACCTTGAGCGTAGGCCCCTTGCGCTTGTCCTTCTTCTTCATCTCCGGCTCCGAGCGCGTGGAGTCCACGTCCCGTCCGGTCTCCTGATCGGTTTCGGCCTCGGACCCCGGTTCCTGACCGAACATCATGCCCTGGCCGTTCTCCCGTGCGAAAATCGCCAGCACCGCGGTCACGGGGACAAAGACCTGCATCGGCTGGCCCGCGAAGCGCGCGGAGAACGTGATGGCGTCGTTCCCCATGTCCAGCCCCTCGACGGCATTGGGCCCGATATTCAGCGTGATCTTGCCCTGTTGAACGAACTGCGTCGGTACCGTCACCTCGGGCAGCGTGGCATCCACCAGAAGGTGAGGTGTCAACGCGTTGTCGCAGATCCAGTCCAGAAGGGCCCGGAGCAGATAGGGACGCGACGAATTCATTCCCGGAGTTCCCGCTCCAGTTCGGTCAGGCTGACGCGGAAGGACTCACGCTGGCACACCCGGTCCGCGTAGGCCTGGATCGCCTTGGGCAAAGCATCGAGCGGAAT
>SLNI01000013.1 GCA_007133115.1 Thioalkalivibrio sp.
CTGATCGCGCGTAGCCCGGAGACGTTTCGCGAGAAACAGCGGATCGACGTGCGTACCCGCCACGAAGTCGTCGAGATCGACCCGGCCCGGAAGCGGGTCCGTGTGCGGAACCTCGACGAGGCTCTTGAGTTCTGGGAAGACTGGGACGACCTGCTGATCGCAACGGGTGCCTCGCCCATAGAGCCCGACGTACCTAATGCGTCCGCCGACGGCATTTTCAGCCTCTCCACGCTGCAGAGCGGCCTCGACGTGTTCGAGGACGTACAGCGGCATCCGCCTCGCAGCGCGGTGGTCGTGGGTGGCGGGTATGTCGGGATCGAGATGGCCGAAGCCCTGCGCGAGCGCGGTGTCCCCGTGTCGCTCATCGACATGGCGCCGCAGGTGATGAACACCCTGGACCCGGACATGGCCGGGGACATCGCCACGTTCATGCAGGAAGCCGGGGTACGTCTGTTCCTGGGAGAACGGCTGAATCGGTTCGAAGTCGATGCATCGAACCGCGTGCGCGCGGTCGTCACGGACCAGCGCGCGGTCGAAGCCGACCTCGTGATCCTCGGACTCGGCATCCGGCCGAATTCCACCCTCGCCCGTGAGGCGGGAATCGAGCTTGGGCCCAGCGGCGCCATCCGCGTCGACCGGCAGCTGCGAACCTCCGCCCCCGATATCTGGGCGGCCGGCGACTGTGCCGAGTCCTTCCACCGGGTGAAAGAGGAACCGACGTTCATCGCACTCGGCACGGTGGCCAACAAGCATGGGCTGGTGGCGGGAACCAACCTGAGCGGTGGATCCCTGGAATTCCCCGGCGTCCTGGGCACTGCGATCACCCGATTTCAGGACCTCGAGATCGCGCGCACCGGGCTTTCGGAAAACGAGGCGAAGGCGCTCGGCATCGACTATCGGAGCCGAACCATCGAAGCCATGACCCGATCGCACTACTTCCCGGGCGCCGCGAAGCTCAAGGTCAAGCTGCTGGTCGAAGCAACGACCGGCCGCCTGCTGGGTGGGCAGATCGTCGGCCGCAGCGGAGCCGGCAAACGCATCGACACGATCGCCACTGCCATCACCGCCCGGATGACCGCAGAACAACTCGTCTACCTCGATCTCGCCTATGCGCCTCCGTTTTCCCCGGTCTGGGATCCGGTACAGACCGCGGCGCGGACGCTGAGCGGGTAAGCCGAACGCATCCCGACCCTGTGCGGGATGCACCCGGCCGCCCGCATGCCGCGCTAGCGCATGAACACGTGCCCCTCTTCCTGCTGCAGGCGGATGATTTCCGCATCCGCCATCGGCACAATGCGCACGAAACCGTGGATGTCCTCCGGGTCGAAGCCGCGTTCGTGCGCCGCGACTCGACACATTCGGAACTCGATCGGACCCGCCAGGGTGAGGCTCTGCGCGCGCCGCATCAGCTCGCCGTACTCGCCGTAATTCTCGATTCCGAAGAAGCGGATCTCGTCCCCATGCAGCACCAGCACGATCGATGCCTCGAAAGGATCCGCCTCATAGACATTGTTGAGGAAGCTCACCCGATCCAGGATGCGTTCAAAACGGGCCGGATCGCCCTCCGCCACGTCGTACACGACCTTCTGCGGAGCGTATTCGATGGGGTCGGCACTCGCGGGACCCCAGGGCGCAACTCGGGATTGATCGGCAAGGGCCGGGGTCGGACTGAGTGCGATCAGGATCGCAGCGATGAGAAAACGTCCAACTGAGCGCATGATGTTCTCCCCGTTTACAGTTCAGAGAAAGGGGTACCGGAAGGTCGATTTCCGAACGCCAGTCGGGAATCCAACGCCCCGGACCTGCGGACCCATCCCGACCCAGGCATGCTTGCTGGGTAGACACCGTGGCGACCCGGCGCGTTCCCGGATCCATCGCTGGCATGCGCGCGCCTATAATGCCCACGTCCTGCATCGTGCCGACGTCACACCGGAAGCACAAGAGGCACCATGAACCGGATATCGCCCGAAGCGCTTCTCAAGGCGCTGGCAGAAAACCGAGACGGAGATTTCGCCGACACCCTGCGACAGATCATCGACTGGTTGCGTCCGGCGCGCGCTGAAGCGGGGGTCGCACGGACCATCTCCCGGATCGAGGAACTGTCGCTCGCGCTCGGTGAGAACCCGGAGTCGCAGGAGCAACTTCGGGGCCGGTTGGAGGAAGGCCTGAAGCAGGCGCGGCATCTGACGCTCTACACAGGCATCGGCCTCTTTTCGCGCCGGGGGTTCCTGCGCGAGTTCGGCCAGCGACTGTACGAACGCTTCAACCCACGCCCCATGCAGCGGCAGGACCTGCGCGACGTGATCGCATGGGTATTCCACCATTCAGGGGATCCGCAATGGGTTGCCGCGCTACCTGATGACGCTTGGTGGCGTTTGCTGGAGGCCTTCGGCTGCCTGGCCGATGATCGTTCCGGGGTGCAGGCGTACGCGCGCGAGGAGATGCTCTATGCCCTCGAGATGCTGTCGGTGTGGATTGCCGCCGAAGAGTTGGAACCGGAACTGCTTCGGCTCGATCCCGCCATTGCCGAACACGACTCGGCGTTTGTCGCACAACAGCGGGAACTGGCTCTGTTCGTCGAACGCTATCGTGCCGGGGAGCAGGACCCGACACTTGATCACTACGACGACCGTCAGGCGCGGGTGCTGCTGGACCAGTGCAGCGACCAGATCACGCGACTGCGCAAACGCGCCGTGACCCGCGGCAGCAGCATCTCGCTCACCCACCTGCTCGAGCGCCTGGACCAGACCCTGCGACGGATCCGGCAACTGCTGGCGATCCTGGAGCCGGAGCAACCGGAGTCCCGCCGCGCCGGCGCGGTCGCCCTGTTCCGGGAACTCGTGACGGCCACTGCCAGGCGCAACAGCCTGCGCTCGCTCTGGCAGGACAACGTCAAGCTGCTCGCGCGCAGCGTGACCCAGCAGGCAAGCGAAACCGGTGAGCACTACATCACGACCGACCGTGCCCAATATCTGCAGATGCTCCGTTCCGGCGCCGGGGCCGGTTTCATCATCGCCGCAATGGCCCTGATCAAGATCCAGATCGAAGGGCTGCACCTCACCCCCGCGATCCACACCTTCTGGGTCAGCCTGAACTACGGCCTCGGCTTCGTGCTCATCCACCTGCTCCATTTCACGGTTGCGACCAAGCAGCCGGCAATGACGGCCGCACGTCTGGCCGCGGCCATCGAGGAAACCGAACGAGGCACCGCGGATCCCGCCCGCCTGGCCGACCTCCTGCTCCAGGTGGGACGCTCTCAGTTCGTCGCGGTCCTCGGCAATGTCAGCGTGGCTCTGCCCGTCGCGGTCCTGCTCGGCCTGCTTTACAGTCTCGTGCTGGGTGCACCCGTCCTCGACGCGCAGGAGGTCGACTACCAGCTCGACCAGCTCAAGCCCTTCACGGGACTGGCATTGTTCCACGCCGCCATTGCGGGGGTCTGGCTTTTCGTCGCCGGACTGATCTCCGGCTTCTTCGACAATCGCTGCGCCTACCTGGATCTGCCCGGACGGCTGCGCGGACATCCGCTGCTGCGGCATATCCTTTCCGATCGGCAACGCAACCGGCTGGCGGAGTACATCGGGCACAATTACGGGGCGCTGGCCGGAAACTTCTTCTTCGGGCTGCTGCTCGGCGTGACCGGGTACATCGGGTACCTGCTGAGCCTGCCGCTGGACATCCGTCACGTCGCCTTCGCTTCGGCCAACCTCGGATACTCGGTCTCGGCGGCCGTGCCCGGCCTGTTCGAGTTTCTGCTATACCTGATCCTGGTATTGCTGATCGGGGCCGTGAATCTCTGGGTCAGCTTCGGACTCGCCCTGTACGTGGCGCTGAAGGCGCGCGGCATCCGCATCGGCGCGCTGGACCGGCTGCTCGGAGCGTATGGACGCCGAATCCGTTCGCACCCGCGGGAACTCCTGTTACCCCCGCGGGCGGAGAAACCCGGGAACGAAGGCCCGCACCGCTGATCACGTCCGGGACTCCGGCCACCACAAGGGGAACACCGATGAATCTAGAGAAGGTCTTTTTCGGATTCTTCATCATTCTCGCGCTGACGCTGAACTTCGGGTTCGTGCTGGGCGAGATCGACAATCCGGCGCACCACAACGTCTATGAACTCTTCGCTGCAATCGTGGTGAACCTGATCGCGACCGTAATGAAGTTCGGCGATCGCACCCATACCGGCGCCCTGCTCCTCGCCACCTCGCTGGTCGCCATGCTGCAACTGCTCGCCGCAGCGGTGGTCTGGGGCTTTGCTGCGCACATCAGCGCTGCGGGAATGGACCCGATGCTGACGGCCAGCATCGTGTCCCTGGCGGCCGGTGCGGTGGTTGCAAACGTGATTTCGGTGGTGCTCCTGATTGCCGACGCCGTGAATCTTCGCCGCTGACACCCTCATGGATAAGGTGCTGTTCCTGTTTCTGCGGCGCATGCGGGCCCCGCTGCTGGTCCTGATCACGGCCTACTCGGTTTCGATCGCCGGGTTGGTGCTGATTCCAGGCATCGACGATCAAGGCGAACCCTGGCGCATGGATTTCTTCCATGCCTTCTATTTTGTCAGCTACATGGCCACGACGATCGGATTCGGGGAGATACCGCACGCCTTCAGTGAAGGGCAGAGGATGTGGACCGCAGCCACCATCTACATCTCCGTGATCGCATGGCTGTATGCCATCGGGAAGATCCTGACCCTGATTCAGGATCCCACGTTCAAACTCGCGGTGAGCCAACAGGCTTTCGACCGCAGCATCCGCAGACTGCGCGCGCCCTTTTTCATCGTCTGTGGCTATGGCGACACCGGCAGCCTGCTGGTGCGGTCCCTGCTTCGGCGCCGCAAACGCGTGGTTGTGATCGATCACAGCCAGGAGCGCATCAATGACCTCGCACTTTCCGCCATGGATTTTCACATCCCGGCCCTGTGCGCCGATGCCAGCAATTCCTCGCGCCTGCAATCGGCCGGGCTTTCCAACCCATTCTGCCAGGGTGTCGTTGCGCTGACCGACCACGACGAAATCAACCTCAAGATCGCGATCACCGTGAAGCTGCTGAATCCAGACCTGCCCGTCATCTGCAGGGCCGAAAGCCGGGACACCGAACGCAACATGCGCTCCTTCGGAACCGACCAGGTCATCAACCCTTTCGCAATCTTCGGTGAACGCCTGGCGCTCGCGCTGCACTCCCCGGGTCATCACCTGTTGCATCAGTGGCTCAGCAGCGTGCCCGGGAACGACCTGCCCATGCCGATCTATCCGCCGCACGGCACCTGGATTCTGTGCGGGTTCGGCCGCTTCGGCAAGGCCGCTCATGCGGGGTTGCACCGCGAGGGCGTGACCACCGTGATCGTCGAAGAGGACCCCGAACGTGCGGGCTGTGCCGGTGAGTGCATACGCGGCCGCGGGACCGAGGCGGACACGCTGCAGGAAGCCGGCGTCGTCACCGCCGCAGGCATCGTCGCCGGCACCGATAGCGACAGCAACAACCTGTCGATCCTGATGACGGCCCATGAGCTGAATCCGGAGTTGTTCATGGTCGCCCGCCAGAATCGAGACGACAACGGGGCGCTCTTCGAGGCCGGGCACCCCCACCTCGTGGTACGACACAGCGAAATCGTAGCCGAAACCGTGCTCGCACAGCTCACGTCGCCGCTGCTTCCACGATTTCTGGCAGAGGCACAGAACCGGGACGAGGCGTGGGTCAACGAGTTACTGAGCCGCGTCAGCGCGGTGACGGACGAACGCGTGCCGGCGGTCTGGAGCGTCGAGCTGACTCCGAACACCGCACCGGCGTGGCTGGAGCGGCGCCGGCACGAACCCCTTTCGCTGGGTCAGATCATGATGCATCCAGTGCACCGGGACCAACAGATTCCGTGTGTGGCATTGCTGCTGCAGCGGGCCACCGGAGGCGAGATCCTGCTGACACCCGGCGACGACACCTCTCTGGACCCGGGCGACCGGATCCTGTTCTCGGGGCAGCCCACTGCCATCGCGCGGCTGCTCCGAGTCTTGCGCAATGCCCACGTACTCGACTTCCTCCTCACCGGCACGGATCGTCCACAGGGATGGCTGTGGCGCCGTTTCGGCTCGCGGTCCGCCTGAAACCGGCAGGCGACGGCCGCCGCCACCGGAGGAAATACCCCCTGCCGGGGAACACAGTGCTATTTTAAGCCCCTCTTTCCCACGCCTGGAGCCCATGAATGTCCACGCTTCTGATCGGCCTGATGGTCGCCCTGCACGCCCTGTCCGCCGCCGTCTGGGTTGGAGGCATGTTCTTCGCCTACGTGGCGCTTCGCCCTGCTGCCGCGGCACTGTTGCCCGTACCCGAACGCACGACCCTTTGGCAGGAAAGCTTTTCGCGCTTCTTCCCCTGGGTCTGGGGCTTCGTGATCGTGCTGCTGGCCACCGGCTTCTGGCTGATCTTCGGTCTCTACGGCGGCATGGGCAATGTGGGCGTACACGTGCACACGATGCTGCTGCTCGGCCTGATCATGATGGCGATCTACGCGCACATCTTTTTTTCCCCCTACCGGCGCATGCGCCTCGCCATCGCCGCGCAGGACTGGCCGGAAGCCGGTCGGCGGCTGGGTCAGATCCGGATCTTCATTGGCATCAACCTGATCCTGGGACTGGTGACGATCGTACTGGGGACGGGGGGTCGTTACTGGTAATCGCGGAGACCCAGAGCGCGGAGGATCGTCACTCGCGCTGCGTCCGCGAGTTCGCGGCGCGTCGTTCCGGGTGTCACGGGAATCAACGGCAACAGATGGACGGTGACGCGGGTCCGTTTGCGACACAACAGCCGCCAGACGTGCGGTAGAAGTACATCGTCGCCCGAATAGGACGCCCGCGGCGGCGAACCATCGGGTTCCCGTCCATAGTCGAGCGCCACGGGCTGAACCGGGATGCCCGTATCCACCGAGGCTGCAAGCAGGCGGGGATGGAACCGGCGAACCTCCCCGCCGCGGGTGGTCGTTCCCTCGGGAAACAGCACCACGCGTTCGCCCTGCTGCAGTGCCTCGGTGATCTTCCCGGAAAGTTGTTCGGTGTGGTGGCCTCCGCGCTGGATGAACAGCGTGTGATTGCGCCGGGCAAGAAACCCGAGCACCGGCCAGCGGGCGATCTCCGCTTTGGACAGAAAGCGCACGTCCAGTGCCGATCCGATCAATGGAATATCCAGCCAGGACACGTGGTTCGCAATCACCAGCGCCGGCGCCGATCCCGGTTCCCCCCGGTACCGCACCTCGACTCCGGAGATCGCGAGCCCCCTTCGGTACCAGTGTCGACGGATCTCCACCAGCCGCTGTCGGCCCTCCGGGCTGAAGCCGTGCCGGAACGTGAGCCACACGCCGTGCAGCAGAAAAAAAACCAGGATCACCATTCGGTAACCGCCGCGCAGGACACCCCGCATGCCTACCCCCGTCACTCCCGACCGGGGAGCGCGTCAAACCGATACGATACCAGCCTCATCGCACCCACGAAGCACCCGAAGCGGGAACGGTCTTTTCGCATTCCGGACTCAGGGCAGTGGGCCCGTGTACGGGCCGTTCGCGACCGGTAGATCCTCGCTTTCCCAGAGTTTGATGCCCCCCGCGATGTTCACCACCCGACGGAAGCCCATCGTCTTCAGTACCACGGCGGCAAGCGCCGAACGGGCTCCCGTCGAGCACAGTAAAGCGACCGGGCGCTCCCGCGCCGTGCATAGCGCCTCGATCCGGTGCGGGCTGTCGGCCTCGGCCGCACCTTCGAGAAGTCCACGCGGGATGAGCACCGAGCCGGGGACGTGAATGCGCTCGTATTCGTAGGGCTCCCGGATGTCCACGATCAACCAGGGCTCCCCGGCCTCGATCGCCTCGGCGAGTTCGTCCGGCAACCGCTCTTCAATCGAAGCGCGCGCCGCGGTGACCAGATCTGCCAGTGTCTTGACGCCCATGTTCCGGGATTCCTTCTTTGTCGGGTTCCGAGCCGTGCTTACAGTGCCGCAAGCAGCGATGGCAGATCGTATTCCGGCGGAGCGCAGGAAGTCCCCCTGCAGAGGAATGCCACCACCCGGTCCGATGCAGTGGGGTGCCCGCATTTCCCCGCGAGGGCCTGGGGAAGCCCACGGCCTTCGGCCGGAAGCACGTACACCCAGGCCTGCGGATATCGCTCCAGTACCGCTTGCTGCCAGGAGCGGCCGGCCTCGGCCGGACCTCTCAGGATCACCAGCGGCGGTGGCTCGCGCAGAATATCCAGCGCGAGCAGAAGGCTCATGTGCGCCATCGGTGCTTCCGAGAGCATGGGCCCACCGTTGGCCAGCGTGCGTTCGGCAGCCTCCAGGTATCGGGTTTCGACCAGCAGGTAGCCGAGTTGCAGAAGTCCCCGCGCCGCCATGCCGTTGCCGGACGCCATGGCGTCGTCGGCATACACCTTCGGGCGTTGAATCAGGGCCTCGTGATCGACCGCCGTGAAGAAGAACCCGCCCCGCTCCCCATCCATGAAGTCGCTCAGCAGCACGTCCGCGAGCCGGGTGCTCCA
>SLNI01000024.1 GCA_007133115.1 Thioalkalivibrio sp.
GAGTCCTTCGCCTCGGCCCGGGGTGCAGAGGCTACAGGGCGTCGTTGCCCTCCTCGCCCGTGCGAATCCGCACCACCCGATCGACCGTGGTGACGAAGATCTTGCCATCGCCAATCTTGCCGGTCCGCGACGCCTTGATGATCGCCTCGATGCAAAAGTCGACCTGACTGTCCTCCACCACGATGTCGATCTTGACCTTGGGCAGGAAATCGACCACATACTCCGCACCCCGATACAACTCGGTGTGGCCTTTCTGGCGCCCGAAGCCCTGGACTTCGGCGGCCGTCATGCCGGTGATACCCACCTCGGTCAGAGCCTCCCGTACGTCTTCCAGCTTGAATGGCTTGATGATGGCTTCGATCTTTTTCATGAACGCTCCTGGAAATGAGAAAGCGGTACCGGCGACAGCGGGGCGCGATCAGCCCGCGCGGTAACCGGACGTTATAGGGTAGCGACGGTCCCGTCCGAATGCGCGCGGTGACACGCGCACCCCGGGGGCCGCCTGGCGCCGCTTGAACTCGGCAAGGAAAACCATGCGCGCGACGCGCTCGACCGTCACCCGGTCGAAACCACGCGCAACAATATCGTCCACGGAGGCCTCCTGCTCGACAAAGGCTTCGAGAATCTCATCCAGCACCGGGTAGGGCGGCAAGCTGTGGGCATCTTCCTGGTCCGGCGCCAGCTCGGCGCTGGGTGGCCGGGTGATGACCCGTTCGGGAATCACCCGGCTGATCCGGTTCCGCATTTGGGCAAGACGATACACCCACTGCTTGGTGACATCGCGCAGGGGGGCAAATCCCCCGGCCATGTCGCCATAAAGCGTAGCGTATCCCACTGCCATTTCGCTCTTGTTTCCGGTCGCCAGCAACAGACGACCGGTCCGGTTGGACAGCGCCATCAGGAGAACACCCCGGCAACGCGACTGAAGATTCTGCTCGGTCACGTCCCCGGGGTTGCGGCTCTGATCGGCAAATGACTCCAGCAAGCCGAGCCGAAACGCCTCCACCATCGGTTCGATGGCCAGCTCACGATAATCCATACCGAGCCACTCCGCTTGCTGACGCGCGTCCGCGATGCTCATCGATGCCGTGTAGCGGTAGGGCATCATGACCGCTTCCACCGCCTCAGCGCCAAGCGCGTCCACCGCCAGGGCCGCGGTCAGCGATGAATCGATGCCGCCCGAAAGCCCGAACAGGACCCCACTGAATCCATTCTTGCGGACATAGTCACGAATACCGACCATCAGCGCACGGTACATGTCCAGCGCCTCGGGGTCGGTCACTGCGGGCTCCGCCGCCGCGCCATCCTCATCGTCGCCCCAGAGCAGCGAATCCGGTTCCGGATGCTCCAGCTGAACGCTTTCCTCGCGCAGCCCCACCGCGCCATCGGCATCCCGATCCACACCCACAAAGGCAAGGCCGGACATCCACGCCGGCATCACCGGCTGCACCCGACCATCGCGCCCCACGAAAAACGAACGCCCATCGAAAACGAGTTCGTCCTGCCCGCCGACCATGTTCAGGTACACCACCGGGCAACCCGTCTCGGCAACCCGGTCCCGCACGACCGTCTCTCGCTGTCTCGGCTTGTTGCGATGATAGGGCGAGGCGTTCAGATTCAGGATCAGCTCCGCGCCCGCGGACGCGGCCAGCGCCGCAGGCTCCGGTTGCCAGATGTCTTCGCATACTGTCAGTCCGATCCGGACACCGCAGACATCGATCACACAGGGCTCCGAACCCGGATGGAAGTAGCGGCGCTCGTCGAACACCGCATAGTTGGGGAGCACCTGTTTCGCATACCGTGCCCGGGTAGCTCCATCGCGCAGCCACAATGCGGCATTCAGCAGGCCCTTGGGGGTCGCGACGGGCGCACCCATGACCAGATCGATCCCGCGCACGTGACCGGCGATTCTTTCGATCTCCGATGCGGCGTCCTCGAGAAAGCGCGGGCGCAGGAGCAGATCTTCGGGCGGATAACCCGTAAGCGCCAACTCCGGCGCCACCACAAGGTGAGCGCCTTCGGCTCGGGCACGTTCCAGCGCATCGAGAATCAACCCCGCGTTGTATCCGAGCCCACCCACCAGCGGATTCATCTGGATCAGGGCAATGCGCAACGTCGTCGAGGATCCCATCGGGGGCAGCGTTACGCTCGGGTCAGCCGAGAACCCGCGCGACGGCGGTACCCAGTTCGGCCGGGCTCGCGGCGATCTCGACGCCCACCGCGCGCAGAGCGTCGATCTTCTGTTTCGCCGTTCCACGCCCCCCGGAGATGATGGCTCCGGCATGGCCCATGCGGCGCCCGGGCGGAGCTGTGGCACCGGCGATGTAGGCGGCTACAGGCTTGTCGAAAGTGTCGGCAATGAACCGTGCAGCACGCTCTTCGGCGTCGCCGCCGATTTCGCCGACCAGCAGGACCGCGTCCGTCTCGGGGTCTTCGGCGAAGAGCCGCAGGCATTCGACGAAATCCATACCTTGAATTGAATCCCCGCCGATTCCGATACACGTGCTCTGCCCCAGCCCCAGGTCCGAGGTCTGTTTCACGGCTTCATAGGTCAGCGTACCTGAACGCGAAACGATCCCGATTCGGCCGCGCTGGTGGATATAACCGGGCATGATCCCGATCTTGCAGGCGCCCGGAGTAATGATGCCCGGGCAGTTCGGACCGATCAGTCGGGCCCCGGTCCCATTCAGGAAGTGTTTGACCCGAATCATGTCGAGCACCGGGATGCCCTCGGTGATGCAGACCACCAGTTCGATCCCGGCGTCCGCAGCCTCGCAGATCGCGTCGGCAGCAAACGCGGCGGGTACGTAGATCATCGTGGCCTGCGCCCCCACCTCCGCCACCGCTTCGGCCACGCTGTCGAACACGGGCAGATCCAGGTGCCGCTGACCGCCCTTCCCCGGGGTCACCCCACCCACCAGGCGCGTTCCGTAGGCCAGGGCCTGCTCGGAATGGAACGTCCCCTGCTGTCCGGTGAAGCCCTGGCAGATCACACGGGTGTCACGATCAATGAGGATGCTCATCCGGCCGCCTCCACCGCCGCTTGCGCAGCCTGGTCGAGGTTGGCGGCGGCGAGGATATCGAGACCGCTGTCGGCCAGCGCCGCGCGGCCTGCCTCGGCGTTCGTCCCCTCCAGCCGCACGATGACGGGCACGTCCACGTGCACCTCGCGGATGGCGGCGATGATGCCCTCTGCGATCAGGTCACAACGCACGATTCCACCGAAGATATTGACCAGCACGGCCCGCACCGCCGGGTCGGAGAGGATCAGCTTGAAAGCCGCGGCCACTCGGGCGACGGTGGTACCGCCACCGACGTCGAGAAAGTTGGCAGGCTGTCCGCCGTGGTGCTGGATCAGATCCATGGTCGCCATGGCCAGTCCCGCGCCGTTGACCATGCAACCGATGTTGCCATCCAGCCGTATGTAATTCAGGTCGTGCTCGTGCGCGCGCTCCTCGGCCTCGTGTCGCTGTCGGGCGTCGCGCAGCCCGAAAATCTCCTGTTGCCGGAAGGCTGCCGAGTCGTCGATGACCAGTTTGCCGTCCAGTGCAAGCAGCCGGTCGTCGGCAGTCAGCACCAGGGGATTGATCTCCAGCAACTGGGCATCGGATTCCTGAAACAGGCGAAACGCATTGACCACCAGTGCCCCAGCCGATCGGGCCAGCGCGCCGCGCAGGCCCAGAACCTGGGCAACACGACGTCCGTGGAACGGCATCACACCCGTCACGGGATGGATCGGCAGGGTCGTCACGGCATCGGGCCGCTCCCGGGCCAGCGTCTCGATATCCACCCCTCCTTCCGCAGAAACGATCATCACCACCGATGCCCGGGCCCGATCCACGAGCATCCCGAAATAGAACTCCCGCGCGATCTCGGCCGCGGGTTCCAGCAATACCTGATCGACCGGGAGACCCTCGGGACCGCTCTGCCCGGTAACCAGGCGGGATCCGAGCAATCGGGCAACCGCAGCCTCGGCCTCGCCCCCTCCCGATGCCCGTACAACCCCACCGGCCTTGCCCCTTCCGCCGCTATGCACTTGTGCCTTGACCCAAGCCGTCTGGGTCCGTAAGCGGCTCCAGGCCGGTGGGACATCCGAACGGGCCGTGATCAGTTCGCCCTCGGGTACGGGGATCCCGGAAGAGCGGAACAGGGCCTTGGCCTGAAATTCATGAAGGTTCATGTGCGTTGAGCATACTGAGCCGCCATCGAGGCGACAACTGCCTGAAACCTCAGAGCACCCGTGGCGGCCTGCGTGGCAATGACTTTCCTGATGCTAGAATACGCGGCATGCGACTGCTTCTGCTCATTGCCGCGATCGTCGGGGTCTTTCTGATCGTCCGGACCCTGTTGCTGAGCAACTCGCGCAAGAAGGCGCCAATGCCGGAGCGGCTGAAGGAGCAGGGAACCGTGGTGCGCTGCGCTCACTGTGGCATGCACGTTCCCCAGTTTGACGCCTATCGCTCAGGCGACCGCATGTACTGCTCCCGTGACCACGCGCTCGAAGATGCCCGCGAAAGCCAGGACGACTGAAAAACCCTGATGGCGCGCTCGGAGAATGCGCGTTCGCTGAGGCAGATGGGCCTGTTCCGCCTGTTGGTCGCCCTGTTCCTGCTGTGGCTGAGCACGATCGCGCCGGGAGACTCCTTTTTTGCTCCCGAAGCCTTGACCAGCGCCCAGTTCACGGCCGTTGGCTACCTGGTTTTCACGGTGCTGCTGGCCCTGCTGACCCGCGGTGCCGCTGAGGCGACCCCGACCCACCTGCGGTACCAGGCCATTCTTGGCGGGCTGGGCGACATCCTCGCGATCGGGCTCATGTTGCTGACCGCGGGTGGTGTCGAATCTGGCCTGGGCTTGCTGCTGATCCCGATGCTGGCAGCCAACGCGACCATCGTGAACGGGCGCACCGGCCTCTTCCTCGCCGCAGTTGCGGCCCTGATGCTCCTGGCGACCGAGATCTTCATCGGTCCGAGTTTGCCCTGGCCCTTTGATCCCCAACCGACACAGACCGGCATCCTCGGAGCCACTCTGTTCGTGGCCGTGATCCTGTCCTGGCGGCTCGCGCTGCGCGCGGGAACCAGCGAGGCGCGACTGGCGTTGCAGGAACAGGATCTGGTCAAGCTCGCGGAACTCAACGAGCAGATCATCGCAGGGATGGATACCGGCGTGATCGCCGTCGACCATTCGGGACGGATCCAGAACATGAACGCCGCGGCAAAACGCATGCTGGGCTGGGATTCGGATATCCATCGCGAACTGCCGCCACGACTGGAGCAGGCCCTCGCCCAATGGCTTCACGGCCCTGCCGCCACGGCCACCATCCGGATTCCCGGAGACGCCATCTACCGTGAACTGGAAGTCCGATTGGCACCCATCGGTTTTGCAGGACAGCAGGGAACGCTGCTCATTCTGGAGGAAACCGCGGAGATCAAGCGCCGCGGCCATGCCAGCAAGCTGCAGGCGCTTGGCCGTCTTACGGCAAGTATCGCGCACGAGATCCGCAACCCCCTGAGCGCAATCAGCCACAGCGCCCAGCTACTCGCGGAATCCCCCGATATCGAGGGTAGCGACCGCCGCCTCCTCGACATCATCCAGAGCCAGAGTCAACGGATGGACGAACTGATCCGCGGCATCCTGACCCTGTCGCGCGACCAACCGGCGAAGCGCGAACGGATTCGTCTCCGCGAGGGGCTCGTCGACTTCGCCGAGGATCTCTACCGGACCCGTCAGATCCGCGCCGGCGCGCTGAGGATCGATGTCCAGAGAGCGGACCTGGTCGCGTTGTTCGACCCGACCCAGTTCAACCAGGTCGTCTGGAACCTCTGCAACAACGCGCTGCAACACGCAGGTCATGCGGCTGCGGACAGTGAGCCGATCGTATTGAAAGGCCACTCGGATCCGCTGCGGAACCGAGTAATGCTCGACGTAATCGATTCAGGCCCGGGCATCGCACAGGGACAACAGGAGTCGCTGTTCGAACCCTTTTCCTCGAGTGCCCCGGGTGGAACGGGACTCGGACTTTACATCTCCAGACTGCTGTGCGAGAACAATGGGGCGACGCTTGAGTACCTGCCCCGGCCGAGCGGCGGATGTTTCCGCGTATCATTTGCGCTGAACGAAAAACCTGACAAGTTTCAGGAGACACACCCGGCGGGCACCTGACACCCGCCCGAGCCATCGGAGAATGTACCGAAGCGCAACGAGCGATCCCGGCCCCCGGAGTCGAGACCACACCGAACACCAAGGACATCCGATGCCGATCAAGCACGTGCTGGTCGTCGATGACGAAGCCGACATCTGCGAGCTTCTCGAGATCACGCTGCAACGAATGGGAATCCCGGTGCTTACAGCGACACGCGTGGCGGCCGCCAAGAAGCTGCTCCGGGAGCACCATTTCGACCTGTGCCTGACCGACATGCGGATGCCGGATGGCGATGGTCTGGAACTCGTCGAGTACATACAGTCCGAGTGCCCGGACCTGCCCGTGGCTGTCATCACCGCCTACGGCAGCGTGGATACCGCAGTTCGGGCATTGAAGCTCGGCGCCTTCGATTTCGTCACCAAGCCGGTTGACCTCAACCTCCTGCGGCGTCTGATCGACAGCGCGCTGCGGCTGGACAAGGCCAACGGTACCGATACCACCGCCGAAACCGGTCTCGCCGGCACCGGCGACAGCCCGCTGCTGGGGCACTCCGATGCCATGGCCCGGCTTCGGGCCACGGTCGGCCGTGTGGCCCGGAGTCAGGCACCGGTGATGATTCTGGGGGAATCCGGTTCCGGGAAAGAACTGGTCGCGCGCGAGATTCATCGTCTGGGCCCCCGGTCGAACGGCGCTTTCGTTCCCGTGAACTGCGGTGCGATTCCCGCCGAACTCATGGAGAGCGAATTCTTCGGGCACCGTCGTGGCGCATTCACCGGCGCGGTGGAGGACCGTCAGGGTCTTTTTCGCGAGGCCCACGGAGGCACGCTGTTCCTGGACGAAGTGGCCGAACTGCCCCAACCGCTTCAGGTAAAGCTCTTGCGCGCGGTGCAGGAGAGAACCATTCGACCGATCGGCGCGCCGAGCGAGGAAACCGTCGATGTGCGCATCCTCTCGGCGACCCACCGCGGCCTCGCCGAAGAAGTGGCGGAGGGCCGGTTCCGCCAGGATCTGTACTACCGGCTCAACGTGGTCGAGGTCCATGTTCCGCCACTGCGCGAGCGGTGCGAGGATATCGCGGAGATCGCCCGCCAGATGTTGTGTCGGATCGCCAGACAATGGGGGCGAGAGGATCTCAAGCTGTCCGATGCGGCGCTGGAGCGGCTTCAACGCTACCGATTCCCGGGCAATGTTCGTGAGCTCGAGAATATCCTCGAGCGCGCCGCGGTGATGGTCGAAGGCTCGATGATCCAGGCCGACACGCTGGAATTTCCGCGCCATCCGGCCGAGGTACAGTCGGATGAAACGAACACGGCGTCACCGCTGGAGATGGATACGGGGCTCGATCACCATCTGGCGGATGAGGAGCGCAGGGCGCTGGAAGCGGCCCTCGCCCAGACCTCGGGCAACCGCACGGCAGCCGCTCGGATCCTGGGATTGAGCTTTCGGCAAATGCGTTACCGACTCAAGAAGCTGGGCCTGGATTGACCCTCCGAGGTGCGGTTGCCACACCGATGGGCGGATCGGGAATCGCACGCAGCAACGCGTCCAGCTCGAACAGCGGCAACCCGACCACGTTGCTGTAGGAACCCACGAGGCAGCGCACGAATGCGGCCGCCCGTCCCTGTATCGCATAGGCGCCCGCCTTGCCCAACGGCTCACCCGTCGCCACGTAGGCATCCAGCTCCCCGGCCTCGATAGGGCGCATCCGGACGCGGCTCTTCACCCAGCACGAGCGGGTGTCAAAACCTGTGCGTGCGAGTGCGATGCCGCTGTAGACGCTGTGCGACCGCCCGGAAAGACGTGCCAGCATCTCCCTCGCGCATTCCGAATCGGACGGTTTCCCCAGGATATCGACGTCCATGGCGACCACCGTATCGGCCCCGAGCACCCATTGTCCCGGCACAGCGGACACGCGTGCCGCCTCGGCCTTGGCACAGGCCAGGCGCAACACGAGCTGTTCCGGTGCCTCGTTCGGGCGCGGCGTTTCGTCGATCTCGGCGGGCAGCACCACGAACGCAATCCCCAGCTGCCCGAGGAGTTCGCACCGCCGGGGCGAGGCGGAGGCCAGCAGAAGCGGAAGGCTCATGCGCGATGATAGGGGTGATGGTTCAGCAGCGACCAGGCTCGGTAGAGCTGCTCGGCCACGAGCACGCGCACCAGCATGTGAGGAAAGGTCAGCGGCGACAGCGACCAGATCCAGTCAGCACGCTCCCGAACACCTGCTTCCAGGCCGTTGGCACCTCCCA
>SLNI01000045.1 GCA_007133115.1 Thioalkalivibrio sp.
CCGCATGGCCCACTAGCGTTGGAAAGTGGCGGGACTGAATGCCCGAACGCGACCGTCGGCACTGGCGATCTGCGAACGGGTGAGGGCTTTCCGGACCTCGGCGATGCGCTCCCCGTTCCCTGCCAGGCTGTACCACAGGTACGCCTCCTCGAGGTTCGGTTCGTTGCCACGAATGTATAGATCCCCGAGTCGATTCTGCGCACGCGGGTCGCCCTGCTCCGCAGCGACACGGTACCAGCGCAGAGCGGCGATGGGATCCGCTTGTAGACCGTGACCGCCCTCATACGCCACCGCCATGTAAAACTGCGCTTCCAGGTGACCCAGTTCCGCCGCTCTCAGGTAATGCTGAAGGCTCTTTTCAGGATCGGTGGACACGCCGAGTCCCGACGCATGCATGTATCCGAGGTAATAGTGTGCCTGTGCATGCCCCCGGTTCGCGGCCCGACTGAACCAGTGGACGGCTTTCGCGTGATCTGCGCCCGTACCGCGCCCATGGTAGTTCGCCTCGCCGACATCGAACTTGGCTTCCACGTCCCCCTTGGCGGCCACCCCTTCGCGGATCTCGTACCAGATGGCCAGCAGCTCCAGCTGCCGTTCCTCGGCGCTGGGGGCCTTAGCCAGAACCGGGGTGGACACGAGGATCCCCAGCAGCAAAAGCCAGGACAAGGCCATGGGCAAAACTCTATTCATGGTATACCGCCTCTCGTCTCCGGGGGATCCCGAGGGTTTCATGCGCCAAGCATAGTGAGGATTCCAGGCCTGCGCAAAGGTGGAAGCTACCGGTTCACCCAACCGTTGCAATGGAAAAGACCCACGCATCCTCGCGTCCCCTATCGGCGGGATAATAACGATGGCGCGTACCGATCCGTGCAAACCCTTCCGATTCGTAGAGATGGACGGCCGCGCGATTCGAGGGCCGCACTTCCAGGAATACGACTTCGCCTCCCAACCTTCGGATGAAGTCGACCAGATGACGCAGCAGTATTCGGCCCAACCCTCGGCCCTGGTGGTCGCTGGCGATCGAGAGATTCAGCAGATGAGCCTCGCCCGCTGCCAGGCTGACCACCCCGTATCCCGCAAGCTGGGCATGGTGTTCGAGAATCCAGCAGCCGTAGCCGACGCGCAGGCAATCGAGAAAGATGCCTTCCGTCCAGGGATAGGGATAGATTTCGCGTTCGATCGCCATCACCCGGGGCACATCTTCCGGGCACATGGGGCGCAGTACCGGCTCGATTTGAATGTGCGCGCTCATCGTCAGGATCTCGGCGAAGGGCTTTGTGCAATGAAGGGTATCCCCGCAGTTCCGCGGCGTCAGGCTCCTGCAACCAGACTACGGGCCCGCAGCAGATCGCTCCAGACCTTGGCCTTTTCGCCCGGCGAACGCAACAGGTATGCCGGGTGGTAGGTTACCACCAGCGGGGTTCCCCGGTAGGCGTGCTCCCGCACGCGCAGCTGGCCGAGCGGCTCGTTGCTGCCCAGCAGGCTCTGCGCCGCCACACGCCCCAGCGCGACGATCACCCGGGGACGAATCAGCGTGATCTGGCGATCCAGAAAACCGCGGCAGGCCTCGGCTTCTTCAGGCTTCGGATCGCGGTTTCCAGGCGGCCGGCATTTCAGGATGTTGGCGATATGCACGTTCCTGCCGCGCTGTAGTGCCAGCGCAGCCAGCATGTTGTCCAGCAATTGGCCGGCCGGACCCACGAAGGGCTCGCCACGACGATCCTCCTCGGCGCCCGGCGCCTCGCCGATGAACAGCCAGTCCGCAGCCGGATCGCCAACTCCGAACACGGTCTGCGTCCGCTGGGAAGCGAGTTCCGCACAGGCCATGCAAGCCGCAACGCGTGCGCGCAGATCCTCCCAGCCCAACCCGGCCACATCGCGCACCTCCACTTCCACGGCCGGTCTCTCGATCGGCGGGTTCGCGGCCGGTTCCAGGGAAACCGGCGGAGCATCCCGGCGCACCCAGACGGGAATCCCCATCTCGCCCAGAATCTCCCGCTGGCGCCGGCTCAACGGCATGGCGCGATTCAGACGCCGTCGTGCTGCGGATGCGCCCGGGCAGCGGGTGTGCCCAGGCGATTCAGTGCATTGAGATAGGCCTTCACCGAAGCGATGACGATGTCCGTATCCGATCCCTGGCCGTTCACGATGCGGCCCGCCTTGGACAGGCGCACGGTGACCTCGCCCTGCGCATCCGTACCCGAGGTGATGTTGTTCACCGAGTACAAAAGCAGATCGGTGCCACTGTTGACGATCGACTCCACAGCCTGGAACGAGGCGTCCACCGGGCCCCCGCCATCGGAAGAACCGGCACGCACTTCGCCGTCGATCTCGAGCTCCACCCGCGCATGTGGCGTCGTCCCGCTCTCCGAACAGACGTGCAAAAACCGCAACCGGTGGCGATCGGATTCCTCGGGGGCCGTTTCGGAAACCAGCGCCTGCAGATCTTCGTCGAAGATTTCCTGCTTCTTGTCGGCAAGGTCCTTGAATCGGACAAAGATCTCGTCGAGCAGATCGTTGTCGAAGGACACCCCCAGTTCCTGCAACCGGGTCCGCAGCGCGTTGCGACCGGACAGCTTGCCCAGCACGATCCGGTTCGCGCTCCAGCCCACGTCCTCGGCGCGCATGATCTCGTAGGTGTCCCGGTGTTTCAGCACCCCGTCCTGGTGAATGCCCGACTCGTGCGCGAAGGCGTTGATCCCGACGATCGCCTTGTTCGGCTGTACCGGGAATCCGGTCACGTTGGATACCAGTCGCGAACACGGGACGATCTGGGTCGCGTCGATGCGCGTCTCCACGGGAAAGATGTCCTGGCGCGTTCTCACCGCCATCACGATCTCCTCCAGCGAGGCATTGCCGGCGCGTTCACCCAGCGCGTTGATGGTGCACTCGACCTGGCGCGCGCCGTTCAGCACCGCCGACAGCGAGTTGGCCACGGCAAGGCCGAGATCGTTGTGACAGTGCACGGAGAACACGGCCTGATCGGAATTCGGCACCCGCTCCAGCAGGGTGGCGATGGTTTCGCCGAATTGCTGCGGGATGGCGTAGCCCACGGTATCCGGGATGTTGATGGTGCGGGCTCCTGCGGCGATCGCGGCCTCGATCACGCGGCACAGGAAGTCGATCTCCGAGCGGCCAGCGTCCTCGGCCGAGAACTCGACATCGTCCGTGTACTGGCGCGCGTGCCGAACCGCCGCCACCGCGTGTTCGACGACTTCGTCCGGGGTCATGCGCAGCTTGTGCTGCATGTGGATGGAGCTGGTCGCGATAAAGGTGTGAATCCTCGGCGCGACTGCGTCCTTCAGCGCCTCGGCCGCACGGTCGATGTCGGCGGCGCGCGCACGTGTCAGTCCGCAGACGCGGCTGTCCTTCACCGCACGGGCAACGGCGCGCACGGCTTCGAAATCTCCGGGACTGGCCGCAGGAAACCCGGCCTCGATTACGTCCACCCGCAGTTTCTCCAGCAGGTGTGCGATCCGCAGCTTCTCCTCGCGCGTCATCGACGCGCCGGGGCTCTGCTCACCGTCGCGCAGGGTTGTGTCGAAAATGATCAGGTGGTCTTTGCTCATCGTCTCGGTATTCCGTTGCGTTGGGAACGGCGGTTGCGAAGCCGCTTAGATTACCGCGTAAGCCGCCCGAGGCGACAGGACACTAGGCCCCCTTGCGAGCGCGCCGTCGGCGCCACCGCTCCAGCGTCAGCATCGGGCCGGACAACGCATACAACACGAAAGCGCCGAGCAGCACCTTCGGCGGATCGAGCGCGGCCAGCATCAGAACCCCGACCACGGCCAGCATCACGAAGAAGGGCACGCGATGGCGGAAATCCATGTCCTTGAAACTGAAGTAGGCCAGGTTGCCCACCATCAGCACGCCGGCGAGTACCGTCACGGTCAGCGCCAGCCCCATCAGCACGGGTTCGCCGGCGGGAAATTCGGCCAGATCCTCGACGACCCAGACGGTTCCCACAACCACGGCGGCGCTCGCCGGGCTGGGGAGCCCCTGGAAAAAACGCTTGTCCGTCACGGCCAGACGGCTGTTGAACCGGGCCAACCGGAGTGCGGTGGCCGTCGCGTAGAAAAACGCCGCAACCCAACCGAGATTCCCCAGATCGCTCAACTGCCACAGGTACACGATCAGCGCCGGGGCAAGACCGAATGCCACCAGATCCGACAGCGAATCGTACTGCGCACCGAACTCGCTCTGGGTATTGGTCAGCCGTGCGACGCGACCGTCCAGTCCGTCGAGCACCATCGCCACGTACACCGCGATCGCGGCGGTGACGAAATCGCCATTGATCGCCGACACCACCGCGAAGAAGCCGGAAAACAGGACTCCCGTGGTGAACAGATTGGGCAGAAGGAAGACGCCACGACGGCGCGGCGGTAAGGATTCCGGGGTCGGCGGATCGTTGTTCATGCCTTGCTTCCCTCGACCGGACTGGAGTTCGGGGCCGGAAGTTCGCCAATCAGATCGACGCCGGCCCGAACGCGCTGACCCACCTGGGCGGAGATGCTGGCCTGCCGCGTCACCCAGAGTGTCACAGTATGGCCGAACCCGGCAAAACCCAGGCGCTTGCCGCGACCGATCCGGTTACCGGTGATGGCGCCGATCCGCACGAATCGCGGCCAGTGTCCGAGATCGTAGGCCACGGTGAATGCCTCACCTTCATCCGTTTCAAAAGCGAGCGCCAGTTGCTCGATGAGCTGCGGATCCAGGGGTCCATCCGTTTCCTTTCCCGGCCAGACGCGCTTCACGATCCGACCTTCCTGCGGCGAGTGAATGCTGTACTCACCGAGGCCTCGCTGGCGAATGGTCACCCGGTGTCCCGGCCGGCGGGTAAACGGGTCCATCGCTTCCTCCACCGACACCACCACCCCGTCCGCCGGTGCGAGCAGCCCCAACGCCGAGCCCGGCATCTGGCGGGCGAAATCACGGAACACGAGCATCAGGGCGACGGCCAGCGCCACCAGTGCCGCCCCGGGTCCGGTGTGGCCGAGCAGCAACGTGATCACCGCCATCCAGGCGGTAACGATCACGAAAATGCGGCCTTCGGGAGCGAGGGGAAACATGGGACTGGCGCGGAGAGGCGACCGATCGGGAACGTCGGCCGAGGTCTGGAACGGCCTCGGCCGAAGGGATCAGTTCCGGGTCTTGTCGACGAGCTTGTTGGCGGTGATCCAGGGCATCATGCCGCGCAGCCGTTCGCCCACCTGCTCGATCGGATGAGCGGCGTTCAGGCGCCGGTAAGCGGTCATCGACGGGTAGTTCGAGGCACCCTCCTGGATGAAGGCCTTGGCGTATTCCCCAGTCTGGATCCGATGCAGGGCCTCCTGCATCGCGAAGCGGGACTCCTCGTTGATCACCTTCGGGCCGGTCACGTACTCACCGTACTCGGCGTTGTTCGAGATCGAATAGTTCATGTTCGCGATGCCGCCCTCGTACATCAGGTCGACGATCAGCTTCAGTTCGTGCAGGCACTCGAAGTAGGCCATCTCCGGCGCGTACCCGGCCTCGACCAGCGTTTCGAAGCCCGCCTTGACCAGTTCCACCGCACCGCCGCAGAGCACGGCCTGTTCGCCGAACAGGTCAGTCTCGGTCTCGTCCTTGAACGTGGTTTCGATGATGCCGGTACGGCCGCCACCGATCGCCGAGGCGTAGGACAGCGCGGTGTCGCGCGCGCGCCCGGAGGCGTCCTGGAACACGGCGATCAGGTCGGGGATGCCGCCGCCCTTCACGAACTCGCTGCGCACGGTGTGGCCGGGAGCCTTCGGCGCAATCATGATCACGTCGAGGTCGGCGCGTGGCACGACCTGGTTGTAGTGGATCGCGAAGCCGTGGGCGAAGGCCATGGTCGCACCCTGCTTCAGGTTCGGCTCGATCTCGGTCCTGTACAGCGTGGACTGAAACTCGTCCGGGGTCAGAATCATGATCAGATCCGCCGCGGCAACCGCCTCAGGCACGTCCGCGACCTTCAGGCCGGACTGCTCGGCCTTGGCGCGGGAGCCGGAACCGGGGCGCAGTCCGACGGTGACGTCGACGCCGGAATCCTTCAGGTTGTTGGCATGGGCATGGCCCTGCGAGCCGTAGCCGATGATCGCGACCTTCTTGCCCTGGATGATGGAGAGGTCGGCGTCTTTGTCGTAGTAGAGGTTCATGCTCGTTTCCTTGTCGCCAAAATGAAGGCGGCCGCCGTTGCAGGTGGCCGCGGAATTCGTCAAGCCCCGGATCGGAACCCGGTAGTATAGGGTTTTCCAGCGCGGCTGCCGAGCCAGGCGAAGCTCGAGCGGGTCGCGTCAAAGATGCAGCGCCACCTCGCCGCGGGCGATCCCCATCACACCCGAGCGCACGACCTCCATCACCGAGAAGTCCTGCAGTGCATCGAGGAAGGAATCGAGCTTGCTGCCGTGTCCCGTGAGTTCCACCACGTAGGTGTCCTGCGACACGTCGATGATATTGCCGCGAAAGATGTCGGTCAGACGTTTGGCCTCGTCCCGCTGTGCGGCCTCCGCAACCTTGATCTTGACCATCATCATCTCGCGTTCAATGTGCCGGTGCAGGGTCAGGTCGATCAGGCGCACCACGTCGATCAGCTTGTTCAGCTGCTTGGTGATCTGCTCGATGATCTCCTCGGAGCCGTTGGTGACGATGGTCATCCGCGACAGGCTGGGATCGTCGGTCGGCGCGACGGTGAGCGACTCGATGTTGTAGCCGCGGGCCGAGAAAAGCCCGGAAACGCGCGACAGCGCTCCCGCTTCGTTCTCGAGTAACAGACTGATGATGTGTCGCATGCTGGTCCCTTATCCCTACAGCAGGATCATTTCGTTCTGGCCGGCTCCCGCCGGAATCATGGGGTACACGTTCTCGGTCTGGTCGGTGATGAAGTCCAGGAACACCAACCGGTCCTTCATCGCCAGCGCCTCGCGCAGTGCACCCTCGACATCGCCCGGCTGGTCGATGCGCATGCCGACGTGGCCGTAGCTCTCGGCCAGCTTCACGAAATCAGGCAGCGCATCCATGTAGGACATCGCGTATCTGCCCTGGTAGAAGAACTCCTGCCACTGCCGCACCATGCCCAGGTAGCGATTGTTGAGGTTCACGATCTTGATGGGCAACTGGTACTGAAGACAGGTGGACAGTTCCTGTATGCACATCTGGATACTGGCCTCGCCGGTCACACAGGCGACCGTCGCATCCGGAAAGGCGAACTGCGCGCCCATCGCAAACGGCAATCCCACGCCCATGGTCCCGAGCCCCCCCGAGTTGATCCAGCGGTTGGGCTTGTCGAAACGGTAGAACTGGGCAGCCCACATCTGGTGCTGGCCCACATCGGAGGTCACGATGGCGTCACCGCCGGTGAGCTCCCAGAGCTTCTGAACCACCATCTGGGGCTTGATGATCGGCGACTCGTGATCGTACTTCAGGCAGTCTTTCGCGCGCCACTCCTCGATCTGTTTCCACCAAGCCGCCAGCGCCTCCTGATCCGGCGTCTGCTTCATCGACTCCAACTCGCGAATCATCTCGCGCAGGACCGGCTCGACCTGGCCCACGATCGGCACGTCGACCTTCACGTTCTTGGAGATCGAAGCCGGATCGACATCGACGTGCACGATCTTCGCGTAGGGGCAGAACTTCTCGATGTTGCCCGTCACCCGGTCATCGAAGCGCGCACCGATCGCGATCAGCACGTCGGTGTAATGCATGGCCATGTTGGCTTCATAGGTCCCGTGCATGCCGAGCATGCCCAGGAACTGCGGGTCGGATGCAGGGAAGCCACCCAGGCCCATCAGGGTGTTGGTGATCGGGTACCCGAGCTTGCGCGCGAACTCCGTCAGCGCCTCGGAAGCCTGGCCCAGAATGATGCCGCCACCGGTGTAGAGGATCGGCTTCTTCGCCGACAGGATGAGTTCCAGCGCCTTGCGGATCTGACCGCCATGACCCCGTGTGGTCGGGTTGTAGGAGCGCATCTTGATCTGCTGCGGATACTCGAACACGCAGGTCTGCGCGGTCACGTCCTTCGGAATGTCCACCACCACCGGGCCGGGACGTCCCGTGGTCGCCACGTAAAACGCCTTCTTGATGGTAGTGGCCAGATCCGCCACGTCCTTGACCAGGAAGTTGTGTTTCACGCAGGGGCGGGTGATGCCCACGGTGTCCACCTCCTGGAAGGCGTCGTTGCCGATCATGTTGGTCGGCACCTGGCCGCTGAACACCACCAGGGGCACGGAATCCATGTAGGCATCGGCGATACCGGTCACCGCGTTCGTCGCCCCCGGGCCGGAGGTCACGAGCGCGACCCCGCACTTGTTCGACGACTTCGCATAGCCTTCCGCGGCGTGCACGGCACCCTGCTCGTGGCGAACCAG